>PMJN01000360.1 GCA_003157445.1 Micrococcales bacterium | reverse complement strand
GCCGGCGCGGCGGAGCAGAGCACGCAGCCGCGCGACGACCTCCTCGAGGCTGAAAGGCTTGGTCACGTAGTCGTCGCCGCCGGCGGGCAGACCCGCGACGCGGTCCTCGACCGCGTCCTTGGCGGTCAGGAACAGGACCGGGACATACGGCTGCGTCGTGCGGATTCGGCGCAGGACCTCGATACCGCCGAGGTCGGGCAGCATGATGTCGAGCAGGATCACGTCGGGATCAAGCGAACGCGCGGCGCGAATGGCGGCGTACCCCGTCAGGGCGGACTCCACCTGCCAGCCCTCGTACCGCAGCACGGTCGAGAGCAGCTCCCCGAGGCTCGGCTCGTCATCGACGACAAGGGCCCGAATCGGCGAACCGTCCGCGCGGGTGAGGTGGTCGCGACCGGGTGCTGCAATGGTGCTCGTCATGGGACCTAGCGTGGTCCGCCCACCTGTGGCAAACCTGTTCTCTCCCTGTGAGGAGCCTGTGAGAACATCGTTGCTGGGGCTCACAGGAAAAGGCTGCCCGGGGTCATAGGTCGCTCCCAGTCAGGGCGACGACAGCCGGACATGGGCCGACCAGGGCGGTCGGTCCGCAGGAGGTCACGATGGGCACCGTCCTGGAGTTGAGCAACCTGGAGTTACCGACCCGGACGCAGGGTCGGACCGGCACCGTCCTGGCACGCATCAAACCGGCCGCGGCGGTACCCGAGAGTGCGTGGCTCACCGCCACGATCCGGCCCGCGGGCACCTTTGACCTGCAGGCCGCCCGGCTGCGAAGCCACCGCGCCGGCGAGGTCATCGAGGACGCGGCCTGGGATATCGAGCGCCGAGGGGGCTCCCTCTTGTGCATCAACGTCTCCGCCGACTCACGGGCTTGCGTGTCCGCGGCCGGCAACCACGGCGTTCTCATGGACGACGAGTCCCTGAGGGTCTCCCTCAGGTGACCTCCGGACCACGGCCCTAAGGTCCAGAGGGCCTGAACCGTCGAGCATGTCCTCCCGCAGGGCGCGAACCTGCCGGCGGCGTGGATCGAGATGCTCGGTGGCGCTGCCGCCGCCGCTGATGCCCAGGAGGTCGAGGTGCATCGGTTACGCAATCTCACCATCACGGCCTACAACAGCACCCTCAGCAACAAGCCGTTCCCTGACAAGCGCGAGCGGGTCGACTCGGCCGGCCGCTTGATCGTGGCTATCGCAACGGATTGTCCCTCAACTCGTCATTGGCCGCCAAGGAGTCGTGGACTGTCCCCGACATCGACGCCCGCACTGACGAGCTGGCGAGCGAATTGATCGGCCGCTTCGGGTTGTAGCGGTTCCGGCTTCCCGGTCGGGCGGGATGCGTCCTTCTGGGCTACTAGACGCTCGCTGTACCGGGCTCCACGGGATTCGTCGCACTCGCGCAACGCGCTGTCATCGGCAGTCGTGTTTGTCGACCGTCCGCCGTCGCAGTTGCCGAACCCGCTACGGAATGACGAAGCCCGTGTTATTGCCAGGTCGACGCAGCCTTTGCGCGTGTCCACAGACGGATCGGCTGCTGCCACGCGATGAGTTTGGCCCCGGGCTTCAGATCAGTCGATCTTCTAAAAGGTTCGGCAGGTCGATCAGGGCTGTCGATGGCCTCGACCCCCGACGGGACTGCGCCGCCATTGCGGTTGAGCCAGATACCGCGCAACCCCGCCGCTGTCGCAGCAAGTGCATCGACCTCGAGCTGGTCGCCGACGTAGACCGCTGCGCGCGCTGGCACCCCGAGGCGAAGGCAGGCCAACTCAGAAGTCCTTGGATCGGGCTTAGCGCCGGGAGCCGTCGGATCGACCTCTTCTTCGTGATCGCCTGCGGAGCCTAGCTGGCGGCTCCATGAATGACGGTGGAGCGTCTGCACTGCCTTCCTGCGCTGAGCCCCTACCTAGCCTGCGGCTGCGCGACGGAGCAGGTCGTCTGCTCGGGCGAGCTCGGCGACGACGTCGGCAGCGGTCAGTTCGCGATGCAGGAGCGCGACGCCCTGTCCGGCGTCGAGGCAGGCCGTGTCGTAGCACTCCACCTCGCGCGCCTGGGTCATCTCCTGGGCGGCCGCGGCGTCGTCGGCGAGGTCCTCCTCGTGCCCGGCCCAGCGGTCGTGGAACTGGTTGCGCAGCGCTCGCTCGCCGAACTCGCGCGGCCAACCCACGCGCGCCCCGATGTCGAACACCCGTGTGTAGACGGTGTCGGTGTCGGTGGCAGCGATCAGGCGGGCGCGCGCCGCCCGCGAGGTCGACGCCTCCGTGCAGGTCAGGAACGCGGTGCCCACCCAGGCCCCGACGGCACCGGCCGTGACAACGGCCGCCACCCCGCGAGACGTCCCGATGCCGCCCGCGGCCAGCACCGGGGTGGTGACGGTGTCCAGGACGGACTGAAGCAGGGGAAGGGTTCCCACTTCGTCACGGCCGTGTCCGCCGCCTTCCGAGCCGCGGGCGACTATCACGTCGATGCCGGCCTGCTCGGCTGCACGAGCCTCCTGCAGGTTACCGACCGTCGTCGCGACGGTCAGACCGGCCTGCTTCAGCCGCGGCAGGTGCTTGGCGTAAGGGCCGTAGCTGACCGACACCAGAGCAGGACCGGCGGCGAGCACTGCGTCGAGCTGGCCCGGGTTGTGCTCCAGCGCCCAAGCCTGCAGACCCACCCCGACGGGCGCGCCCGCGGCGGCGGCGACCCGGCACTGCCGGGTGATCCACTCCGGGGTTGCGGTGGCGCCGACGCCGACCATGCCAAGGGCTCCGGCGCGGGAGACGGCGGCCGCGAGAGCACCGTCGGCCACTCCGGCCATCGGCGCACAGACCACCGGCACCGCCAGCCCGAACATGTCCGTGAGCCAAGTACGCATCAGTGTCCCTTTCATCGGTTGTCGGTCCGGCCCTGCTGCCGCAGGCGGCGACCGAGCTGCCGCCGCCTGACGTCCCTTCAG
>PMJN01000510.1:6292-6448 GCA_003157445.1 Micrococcales bacterium | reverse complement strand
GGGAAGATCCAGACGGCGATGCTTTTGGAGAAGGTCGTCGCCGAGATGAAGTCGCGGATCAGCGCACGGCAGCACAAGGAGACCCAGCGTCGCAAGAATGCTTTGGAGACCTCTTCGCTGCCGGCCAAGCTGGCCGACTGCCGTAGCAGCGATGTC
>PMJN01000510.1:0-6177 GCA_003157445.1 Micrococcales bacterium | reverse complement strand
GCCGACGTCGACGGCGCTCACATCCGCACCCTGCTGCTGACCCTGTTCTTCCGTTACATGCGGCCCCTGGTCGCGGAAGGCCGGGTCTTTGCCGCAGTCCCGCCCTTGCACCGCATCGAAGTGATCAACGCAGGTGGCAAGAAGAACGAACTTCTTTACACCTACAGCGAGGCCGAGATGCGTCAGGTGATGACCTCGCTGGAGAAGAAGGGCCGCAAGGTCAAGCAGCCGCTTCAGCGCTACAAGGGTCTGGGAGAGATGGACGCCGACCAACTGGCCGAGACGACCATGGATCCTCGGCATCGGACGCTGCGGCGGGTCACACTCAAGGACGCGGAGAATGCCGAGGGTGTATTCGACCTCCTGATGGGCAACGATGTGGCCCCGCGAAAGGACTTCATCATCGACTCGGCAGCCGAGCTGGACCGTCAGCGCATCGACGCCTAGCCGGGCAGAAGCACGTTTCAGCTCGAGGTACTAGCGGATGTGGCTGAGGCCGTGGACACTCTATTCATGTGTTTCTCAAGTGACCAGCACCCGCCCGAGCCACCCAAATCCAGTGAAGTGGGCGATCATGGACCCCTTGTCCTGACAGCCGGGGACGGCAACCGCTTCTCGGCTTTCGAAGCGGTGCCGGTGACCCCTCGTGGGGCCAGTTTGGTGTTGTTGCCCGATATCCGCGGTATGCACGCCTTCTACACCGACCTTGCTCTGTGCTGTGCCATGGCTGGGATCGACACGGTTGCTCTGGACCCGTTCGGACGCAGCGCGGGGCTTTCTGCGCGCGATGACGACTTCGACTTCATGGCTCACGCATCTAGGCTGACGCCGCAGGACGTGCTGGCCGATGCTCACGCCGCCGCGGCGCGCCTGCATGAGCGCAGCGGCGATCCGGTCTTCACTCTAGGGTTCTGTATGTTTGGCGGTCATTCCTGGAGGCTGGCTGCTACCGACCTGTACCCGGCTGGCTCGATCGGGTTCTATGGTCGCCCGTCCACTGTCGAAGACGTTGTTAGCGACATCTCGGCGCCGTTGCTGATCCTGGCGGCGGGTGCTGACAAGGCCACCTCGCCGGAAGAGAACGCCAAGTTCGTTCGCTCACTGAACCAGGGCGCCAAGGTGAACGACTTTGTGGTCTACCCCGGTGCGCCCCACTCGTTCTTCGACCGTGGCTTCGAGCAGTGGCAGGACGAGTGCTCGGACGCCTGGCTACAGATTCTTGCTTTCATCGACCGAAACCGCTGATCTGGTTCTTGGTCGGCGCAGGTCGCCATCAGACCCAGGGGAGCAGCTTTAGACCAGCGGCTGCCGGTGAAGCCAGCACGGCGAGGCGCCAAGTGAGCGGCCCGGCAGGAATCCGGCGATTCATGGCCGCGAGGATGACAAGAGCGACCACTGCCAATGTGGCACGGGTTCCTTGCCGCACGACTCGGGGAGCTCATCGCCAGTTGTGCTGCGCACAGCCACAACGTCCCATTGGCGACCATCGACGTGACTGACCCGGCACTGCCAGGCGTTCTCCTGATCTGGGCGCGCAGATGCAGTCGTTGACAGAGCCAGCAGGCTGGGCTCGTGTATCTGCTCGCGGACGAGGGACTCGGCTGCCTGTCCTGGCGCGCTCAGGTGGCTGCGGCCCCGGTCGTAGGTCTGACCCAACAACCCTGTAGGGACCTCGCCGCGCATCGCGGCATCGATCGCAGCGACGGCCGACGTGCTCGAGAGCCGAGCGAAGGTCTGCCCGTAGGGCAGGATGAGGCCGGTCGGCGCGAATCGGTGGCCCCCGGTGTGCGAACACTCCCACACCTTGCCCGGACGCTGCGATCCAGACTCGATGGCCACCGGTCGACCCCGCACCGAGCAGCAGCGGTCCCGTCTGGAGTTGGCGCAGATCATCAAGACGGGCCCGGGGGAGGCTTCGAGCTCGGGCAGGGCGTCCTGGACCGCGTCGATGTCGCTGCTGACCAGGGAGTCCACCGGCAGCAGCGACAGCCGCGCTGGGTCATCGAGATCCGCCTCCAGCAGCCAAGGGTGACCCGTCAGCCCGCCGGCGAGGTAGACCCTCTGACGCGGGACCTTCTGGGCGTGGCCATCGCGCAGGTCTGAGTGTGGGCCGGGGCGGCGTATCAGGATCAGTCGCCCGCCGGCGTCTTGGCACATTCGCTCCAGGCTCCCACCAAGCTTCGGGTCGAGGTGGGACTGTGTGGCTGCCCGGGCGCCCCACGGGCCGTTCTGCTCGAGTGCCACCCAGAATGTCGCTGTCGGTGCAGTGCCCAGCGCCGACCCATGTGCGTTGTCCCATACCACCGAGCAGTCGGTTGCTCTGCTGCGGGCGTGAGGCTGCGACGCAGCGGTTCTCACTCCTGGCCCGCGGGGAACTCGGGTGTTGTCTCCAAGTCCAGTGAGAGCAGCAGGTCCTCCGTCGTGGTGTCGGGCGCGCTGAGCTGGGGGGTGTCGGTAGGCTCGGGCAGCGGTCCGGCTATGGCGTTGATGGGTGTGCTCGCGGGAATCCCTGAGCCGTCACGTTTGCCGGTGGGTTCGGGCAGTTCCAGGGCAACTCCGTTGGCAGCAGCCGCTGTGGCCGGGCTCCCACCCACCCATCCAAGGATCAGGGTGTCTTCTCCGCGCAGGAAGCGATGGCAGCGCACCCCACTGGTGGCCCGACCCTTAGCCGGGTACTCGCTATAAGGGGTGACCTTGAGCGAGCCGGGCTCTGTACCTGGCAAAGCATTCGACGAGCCGCTGGAGGTGACCACGAGGTTGTTTGCCTGGGGGTCGACCGCAGCAAAGAACACGGCGCGCGCCCCGCTTGCCAGCTTGATGCCGGCCATGCCCGCGGCGGTGCGACCCTGTGGGCGCACCGAGGAGGCGCTGAAGTGCAGCAGTTGCGCGTCAGAGGTGATGAAGGCCAGGTCTTCCTCTCCGGTGCGCAGCTCGGCCGCCCCCACCACAGCGTCGCCGTTCTTAAGGCTGATCAGCTCCCAGTCATCTTTGTTGCCGGGGTAGTCGGTCGTCGTTCGTTTGACCACGCCTTGGGCGGTTCCGAGGGCGATACCGGGCGAGTCCGGCGACAACGACGTCAGGGTCAGCGGCTGTTCATCCTTTGGCAGGTCGACGAAGGCGGCCAGTGGGGCGCCGCCGGACAGCGAAGGGGTGCCGTTGGTCGGGGGCAGGATGGGCAGATCCAAGGCCGCGAGCCGGATCATCCGCCCGCGCGAGGTCACCAGTGCGACGTGGCCCCGCACTGTGGTCTGAACCGCGGCAATCACTACGTCGTGCTTGTGGCGGGCGCCCTGGCTGGGGAGCGGCTCGACGTTGGTGGTGCGTGCCATCAGGCCGGTGGAGGACAGCAGCACCCAGCAGGGGTCGTCGGTCAGCTCGAGCGGAGTGGCTGCAGTCGGCGTAGTGCCGGCGGACTCCAGCAGCACGGTTCGCCGCGGTGTTCCGTGTCCCTTGGCGATGTCCGCGAGCTCGTTGGACACCGTCTTCATTAGCAGCTTCTCGTCGCCCAGGATCGCGCGTAGTGCCTCAATCTGGCGTTCCAGCTCGGCCTTCTCGGTTTCGAGCTCGACACGTGAGAACTTGGTCAGCCGACGCAGTTGCAAGTCCAAGATGTAGGTGGCCTGCGGGTCGGACAGATCAAAGACGTCCATCAGCCGGGCCTTGGCGATCGCGGCATCGTCCGAGGCCCGGATGACCTGGATGACCTCGTCAATATCCAGGATCGCGATCAGCAGACCCTCGACGAGGTGTAGCCGCTCCTCGCGTTTGCGCAGTCGGTAGGCACTGCGGCGGCGCACGACGTCGAGGCGGAAGTCCACATAGACCTGCAGCAGTTCCTTCAGCCCCAGGGTGCGTGGCTGACCGTCGACCAATGCGACGTTGTTGATGCCGAAGTTCTCCTCCATCGGTGTCATCTTGAAGAGTTGCTCCAACACCGCCTGCGGGTGGAAACCGCCCTTGATCTCGATGACGAGCTGAAGGCCGTGCTTGCGGTCGGTCAGGTCCTTGACATCGCTGATGCCCAGAAGCTTTTTGGCCTGGACCAGATCCTTGATCTTCTCGATGACCTTCTCGGGTCCGACAAGGTAAGGCAGCTCCGTGACGACGATGCCCAGCTTGCGGGGGGTCACATGCTCGATCCGGGTTGTCGCCCGCGTCCGAAAAGACCCACGTCCGGTCAGGTATGCGTCGCGGATCCCATCCAGGCCAACGATCTTTCCGCCGCACGGAAGATCGGGGCCGGGAACGAACTTCATCAGGTCGTCCAGCGAGCACTGGGGGGAGGCCATGAGATGACGCGCTGCCCCTATGATCTCGACGAGGTTGTGTGGCGCCATGTTCGTGGCCATGCCGACGGCGATACCGCTGGCACCGTTGACGAGCAGGTTGGGGAACGCTGCAGGCATCACAGCCGGCTGTAGCAGCTGGTCGTCATAGTTGGGGACGAAGTCGACGGTCTCCTCGTCGAGGCTGTCGGTCATCAGCATGGCGCCCCGGGCCAGGCGCGCCTCGGTGTAGCGAGCCGCGGCCGGCCCGTCGTCCAGCGACCCGAAGTTGCCATGACCATCTACTAGTGGCATGCGCATCGTAAAGGACTGGGACAGGCGCACGAGCGCGTCATAGATGGAGCCGTCACCGTGAGGGTGGTACTTGCCCATCACCTCGCCGACCACCCGGCTGCTCTTGACGTGACCACGCTCGGGGCGCAGCCCCATCTCATTCATACCGAACAGGATTCGTCGCTGCACGGGCTTGAGCCCATCGCGGGCATCCGGCAGGGCGCGGGAGTAGATCACTGAGTAGGCATACTCCAGGAACGCCCCCTGCATCTCCTCCTCGACGTCGATGTCAACGATCCGCTCGGTGAAGTCTGCTTCGGGCGGCGGGGTAGCTGACGTGCGACGGGCCATGCTCGGAGGTTCTCCTTGTGGTCGGTGCGCGGGCAGGAATCAGTACTTTATCTTCACCCTTGCTCGCACAGGGTCGGCCCCCGACTCGCCGGTTCTTGCTCAGATGAGGTCGGCGATGAGTTTGTTGGCCAGTGCCAGCACATCATCACGGGCATCTTGTGGCGTCCGCGCGGCCCGTGCCGCGGCGGCCATCGCCGTACAGGTGCGCAGGTCGTGCATTCGCAGCGCCGCACGTACGGCTGGCACGCGGGTCGGAGCCATCGACAGACTACTGACGCCCAAGCCGGTGAGCACCAGGGCGAGCAGCGGGTCGGCAGCGGCTTCGCCGCAGACGCCGATGCTTTTGCCGGTGACGCGGCCACCATCACATGCCGCGGCAACCAGGTCGAGCAACGCCGGCTGCCATGGGTCGAGCAACGTGGCAAGCTCGCCTTGCATACGGTCGGCTGCCAGTGTGTATTGGGCAAGGTCGTTGGTACCGATACTGGCGAAATCGACCTCAGCAAGGACATGGCGTGAGCGCAGCGCCGCAGCTGGGACCTCGATCATCACGCCGACCACAGGCAGACCATGCTCACGCACCCGCCGCGCAAACCAGGCAGCTTCTTCAGCGGTGGCCACCATCGGCGCCATGACGCGTACGTCCGCGCCGGTTGCCACAGCCGCGGCCCCGAGGGCGGTGAGCTGGGTGTCTAGCAGGTCCGGGCGCTCAGCGGAGAGTCGCAAGCCCCGTCTGCCCAACGCCGGGTTCTCTTCCGGGCCGAGGTCGGCGAATGCCAGCGGCTTGTCGGCCCCAGCATCCAGGGTCCGCACGATCACCCGTCGTGAGCCGAATGCGTCGAAGACGCGTGTGTAGACAGCGACCTGCTCCTCCCTGGAGGGAGCGGTCTCCCGCTCGAGGAAGAGGAACTCGGTCCGGAACAGTCCCACGCCTTCGACGTCCAGTACGTCAGCGCGCTCAGCGTCTTCGGCGGTACCGATGTTGGCCAGGAGCGCGACCGGGTGGCCGTCGCTGGTCGTGCCTGGACCGGACGTGGCCCCTAATGCGTTGGCCCGGCGCTGACTGCGTTTGACCAGCTCGGCCTGGGTGGCCGGATCTGGGTCGATGAATACCTCACCGGTGGAGCCGTCGACGGCCAGCAGCGTCCCCACAGCGATGGCGACTGCGCGCGGTAGTTGCACGACCGCGGGAATGCCCATCTGGGCGGCCAGGATGGCAGTGTGGCTCGTGGGGCCCCCTGATTCGGTCACGATGGCCAGCACCAGG
>PMJN01000272.1:1024-4684 GCA_003157445.1 Micrococcales bacterium | reverse complement strand
CGACGTTAGGAAGCATCAGGGCATGTCCCATCCGCGACAGAGATATCCAATCGGCGCTTTCGGCACGGGATGACTCTATCGACCGGCCCAACCCTGCCCGGGAGCCCGGCAGATTCTGGGTGGCGCGCTCAGGGGGTGGGCTGGGAGTGTTGGGTCTCTGGCATCACCAGGGTCGTCACGAACGCCAGCGCGGAGACTGCAGCGGTTGCCAGGAACGCCACCTCGAAGGACGCCACGTCGGCTAGTTCGCCTGCCACGAGCGGGCCCAGGAAGGCCCCGGCATCCGAGGCCATCTGGAAGGCTGCCACCGGGGTGCCACCCCGCCCGCCTATGACGTCGCCAACCACTGCGGCCGAAGACACCCCGAGCAGCGCCGAGCCAGTGCCATACAAAGCCATTCCTGCTAGGAAGAGCGGAGCGCCGCCCGCCACAGCCATGGTGACTCCCGCGCCCAGCGAGAGCGCGGCCCCCGCTCGCAGGAATGAGCGGCGCCCGCGTGTGTCGACCATCCGACCGGCGGGGATCAGGACAAGTCCCTGCACGGCCGCGGAAAGGACCAGCCCTGCGCCGGTCCAGGAGGAACCGAGGCGAAGCCCTTCGACGACGAACAAGGGGATGAGCGATGAACGGACCCCGAAGATCGCCCAGCCGACGGCGAAGTTGTTCGCCACCGCAGCCCGGTAGGCCGAGCTGCGTGCCGCAGTTGCCAGCGTTGTGGGGGCCTGATCGGCGGTGCCCGCAACGACCTCGTGTTCGTACAAGGAGGTGCGGGCCAGGAACACCGTGGCCAGACCTCCGGCGACCAGAAGGGTGATGGCGTAGACGAAGAACGGTGCGCGCAGCGACCAGGCGGTGAGCGGGCCGCCAAAGGCGGGACCGGCAATGGCCCCCAGCAGAAAGCCGGTCTGGTAGGTACCGGCTGCCCGGCCGCGTTGGTCGGGGGTCACGACCCGCAACAGAAGGGCGAACGACGAGACGGTGAACATTGCCGAGCCGAGGCCGCCGATGCCTCGCAGCACAATCAGCTGGGCGTAGCTGCCGGACAGTCCTGCCAGAAGGCTGGACACTCCGACGATGACGATCCCGATGGCAAGCACCAGGCGCTCGCCGAAGCGGTTGACGAATCGGCCGGCCATGGGCGCGCATGCGAAGCGCACCAGTGCGAACACCGAGATGACCGCGCCGGCGGCGAAGTTGGTCACGCCGAAGTCTTTGGCGAAGAGGGGGATCGCCGGGGCAACGATCCCGAAGCCCAAGGCCACCGAGAACGCCACTGCGGTCAGGACCGCCACCTCAGGTGCCAGGGGTCCGAAGGGCTTACGTAGGGCTCGCATACGAGGACCTATCCTCGCAGTCCGGCTATGACTGCGGCTACCGGTGGTCAGGGCCCTGAACGCCAGTGGTTGAGGTCGTGGGCGATCTGCAAGTACAGCGCCGGGCAGCCACTGGTCGCCTTGGACGGTCATCGCGCTCGTGGTGGGTTCTCGTCTTGTGGCCAGCCGCTGGGACATTTCCCAGTTTGAGGCCGCCTCCACGGGGTCTGGCCCAGCCCGCTGCGACCGTGCAGCGGCGCAGCGGCGCAGGGTCAGGTCATCGCCGGGAAGTTCCGAAGGCCGCAGGGCACGACAATGGCTAGCCCAGAGCTGAACCACTGCGCTTGCACCACCCAAATAACTGGACAAACTTTTGCAGGCAAGCGCAGTTTTGCTCGCCTTTGGAGGCAGAATTTCCCCTGCGCAGTAATACGGCGTTTCTATAGGCGGTTTCACTAAGCAACTGCTAGATTCCACCTAGCATTGTGGCGCGCGCCCCTCTGGGGTGCCTGTGAGGGGTGGTCTGGTGAGTGGCTCGACGAATGAGCAGTTGGATGACGCTTTCGGCGCGTACGTACGCAGCCAGCGTCAGCTAGCCCAGCTGACGCTACGCCAGGCGGCTCAGCTGGCAAGGATCTCCAATCCTTACCTGAGCCAGATCGAGCATGGTCTGGCACTGCCGTCGATCGCGGTCCTGAGCGCTCTGGCTGAAGCTCTGAGCGTGTCAGCCGAGACGATGCTGCTGCGGGCGGCTGGAATAGCCCCCCCAGATGTCGTTGGGGGTTCATTCCAGACCGAGGACTCGATCCGCCAGGATCCTCGGCTAGACCTTAATCAGAAGCATGCACTGCTGGCCGTGCTGACCTCGTTCGTGGGTTCTTCCGCGAGCGCGGCGCCCGAGGAGCCTGTGCAGGCACGGCCGGTGCAGGTTGAGTCCGGGCAGGTATCGCCGCGCCGCACTGCACCAACACACACGTCCGCTCGGCTGGCAACCGCCGGTCGAGCCGCCAGTCATCGACGAAAAGGGGTATGACCATGTCTGAACTACGCTTTGACGGACGCGTAGCCATCATCACTGGTGCCGGTGGGGGGCTCGGGCGCAGTCACGCGCTCGAACTCGCTCGAAGGGGAGCGCAGGTCCTGGTCAACGACCTGGGTGGGGCACTCGATGGCAGCGGTTCCTCGCTGACCGCCGCAGACAGGGTCGTCGACGAGATCACCGCCGCCGGCGGGATCGCGGTGGCCAACCACGACAGCGTGGCTACCGCAGAAGGGGGCCAGGGCATCGTGCAGGCCGCGATCGATGCGTTCGGCCGGGTGGACGTGCTGGTCAACAACGCCGGCATCCTGCGCGACAAGGCCTTCCACAAGATGGACGACTCCATGATTGAGGCGGTGATCAACGTTCACCTCAAGGGAGCTCTTTACGTCAGTCAGCCGGCCTTTTGCCTGATGCGCGAACAAGGTTATGGCCGCATCGTCAACACCAGCTCAGCCTCAGGGCTCTTCGGCAACTTCGGTCAGGCCAACTACGGCGCAGCCAAAGCTGGTCTGGCAGGGTTGACTCGCGTCCTCGCGATCGAGGGTGCCAGCCGCGGCATCCAGGTCAACGCCATCGCCCCCATCGCAGCCACCCGGATGACCCAGGACATTCTGGGGCCCCTGGCGGACAAGGTCTCGCCGGCTTCGGTGAGCCCTCTGGTTGCCTACCTCGCCCATGAAGAGTGTGCTGTCAACGGACATGTCTACTCCGTGGCCGGTGGCCGGATCGCGAGGATCTTCGTCGCCGAGACGCACGGCGTCGTGCTCAGCCAGAACACCTCTGAAGAGATCCAGTCCAAGCTGGCACTCATCGACGTGATGGATGTCGAGCGGTACTACCTGCCTGCGTCGCTGGAAGATGAGACGACGATCATCGCCAAGGCACTCTCTGAGGTTTCCTGAGCTACCCACCCACGCCGACTGGCCGGGCGACGCTCAGCGGTCCCGGCCAGTTGGTAAGGCCTGTTTGACTGACATCCTCAGCGATGGATGACCGGTACTCCTACGGTGGCAATGCCGCGGTTGCTGGTTGCTGGTTGCTCTGGCTTCGCACGGGGTGCATCCGATGGGACCACTTGCGCGCTGATGCACTCTCCGGAGCGTTCCACTGACGTGCAACGGTTAGCCATCCACCTAACCCATCAGGGGTTTCGGCGACGCAGAAGCACGGCTGCCACTGTGAGCAGTACCGCGACCAAGGCGAGGGCTAGATGCATGTGTCGATCCTCGGCCGGGCGGTCCACGGGGAGCCTGACGCCCAGAAGGTCATCGGGACAGCCGCTCTTCCCACCCCTTGCTGCGCTCG
>PMJN01000272.1:0-961 GCA_003157445.1 Micrococcales bacterium | reverse complement strand
GTTCTCGCTCGCACCGCCATCGACACGCAGCACCGGGATCGGAGTCTCGATGGTGTCGAACACGTCGCGCACCTCGAAGGCGATTGCCTCCAGTGTCGCCCTCACCAGGTGAGCTCGGGTGGTGCCGCGAGTGATGCCTTGGATCGATCCTCGCGCCGTCGGATCCCAGTGAGGCGCGCCCAGACCGGTCAGTGCCGGCACGAACACCACTCCGGCAGAGTCCTTGACGGTATTGGCGATGGCTGCCGTCTCGGCGGCTGACCCGATGATCTGCAAGCCGTCCCGCAACCATTGGATCGCCGCGCCGGTGACGAAGATCGCACCCTCCAGGGCGTAGGTCAAGCTGGCGTCGGGCCCCTGCCAGGCCACGGTTGATAGGAGACCGGCCTGGCTGCGCTGCAACGTCTTTCCGGTGTTCACCAGGATGAACGAGCCGGTGCCGTAGGTGCACTTGGCCTCACCGACGCCAAAGCACGCCTGTCCGAACAAGGCGGCCTGCTGGTCCCCGGCCATTCCAGAGATGGGGGCGTCAATGCCCAGGAAGAGTGAGGGGTCGGTGCGGGCGAACTCGCCCCAGTTGGGAACCACTTCGGCCAGGGCGCCGGCCGGAACCCCCAGAAGATCACAGAGCTCGTCCGACCACTGGCCTCGCCGTATGTCATACAGCAGAGTTCGTGAGGCGTTGGAGGCATCGGTGACGTGTGCGGCGCCCCCGGTCATTCGTGCGACCAGGTAGGAATCGACAGTGCCGACGAACACCTGGCCGGACTGGACTCCAGACCATGTCCGGGGGTCGTTCTCCCGCAACCAGATCAGCTTGGTCCCCGTGAAGTACGGGTCTAGCCTCAGGCCGGTCAGCTCGCTGACGCGCGCGCCATGACCGTCCGCCTCAAGGCGCTCACATATCGCCGAGGTTCGCCGATCCTGCCAGACGATTGCACGCCGAGGTGCCGCGAGCGTA
>PMJN01000273.1 GCA_003157445.1 Micrococcales bacterium | reverse complement strand
CGTCAAGCCCGAGCCGCCGAAGGAGCTTCTCTACTACGGCTCCTGGGGCCAGGACAACGACGAGGAGCTGATCGCTACCCACTGGGGAAAGATGGAACCCGAGCGGGTGAAGGCAAAGCTCAGTGAGCTGCCGCTCATCATGGTGCCTGATCGCCGGGTGCTGAAGATCGCCAAACTCGAGGCCCGGGTACTCGAGCTCGAGAAGAAGTACGGCGAAGAAGTGACCCACAAGTCCTGACTTGCGGCCCGTCTGACCCCCATTGCGGTGTTCTCCGTCCGACAGCAGTCGGTCGGACGGAGAACACCATCCCTGATACCCCCTTGAAATCTGGAAGGACTCTCATGTCAATCTCTCTGCAAGAAGTGATCACCGCCCCGCACACGGGCCGGACCCGGGCAGTGCTGCTCGATTTTCATGAGTACGCGCAGTCGGTATTCCTTCAAGGCCGCGACGTCCCATGGCACCAGCCCACGGCTTACTCGAACTTCTTTGGAGCGGCTCAGGGACTGCTCAAACCGGATGTGGCACTGCTCGACCTGGGTTCGCTTTACGCCAACGCAGTCACCACCAACGACGGCCTGAGGGCAGCTATGGCCGCGAAGTCGCGCACCGGGTTCGCACTGAAGACCATGCTGGCCAACGAGACCACTGCCTCCAGGGCTGTCGAGCTGGCCACCGCAGTGTCCCAGACCTCAGCGGCCCCCCTGGTGCTGCAGATCCCCTCGCCGATGCTCTGGCTGGCACTGACCCACCAGCTGGCCGGCGCCGGCGATGTCGCCGACCTGAGCATCGATGACGCAGAAAACGCCGCGATGCACGTCGCCGGCTGGCTGCGGCGCCTGTCGACGCTGCCGATCTCGATGATCCTGCTCGACGAGCGTTGGCCGGGGCCGGACCTCATGTCGGTGGTGGACAGCTCGGTCTACGCACCGGTCTCTAACGTCACCAACCACTATCGGTGGGCGCTCGCGCGGCGTACGCGCGACGGGTTGGACATCCTCGGATCGGCGGCGAACGGGGCCATGGTGCCAGCGGACTACTGGCTGTCCGACGTCGCCAGCGCGTCCTCGGGCGACTTCTTGTTCGGTGAGATCCCCGCCCACGCGGTTCCCGAGACGGTGCTATCACAGCTGGCGAAACTGGTCTGAGACAAAGGAACACGGACTGTTCGATCAGCCCATCTCAAATATCAGATGCTAGTTAAATAGAAGGAAAACCTCATGAAGTCTATTGCTCCGCCCCTGACCGGCCGCTCAGATGATACTCAATCCTGGGCTTCGGACTATGAACGCACCCATCAGGGTGCGCTGAGTGTTCTCGCGAAAAGTCGACCCACGGCCAGCTGGTGCGCGGTGAGTCCGGCGGTGCTTGGCGAGATCGACCAGTACGTTCGCGCTTGGGCGGGGCTTCACGCATGAACAAACCCAAGAGCCTGGACAAGGTGATTGCCAGCGCGGGCCAGGCCGTGGCGGACATCGGCCAGGGCGCGGTCATCGCCTCCGGTGGTTTTGGGATCTGTGGCATCCCCACGGTCCTTATCGACGCTCTGGTCGAAGCCGGGATCGGCGATCTTGAGATCATCTCCAACAACTGCGGGGTCGACGGCGTAGGACTCGGGAAGCTGTTGGAGAACAAACAGATCCGCCGGATCGTCGCGTCCTATGTCGGGGAGAACAAGGAGTTCGCCCATCAGTACCTGGGTGGTGACCTTGAGGTGGAGCTCACCCCGCAGGGCACCTTGGCCGAACGGCTGCGCGCCGCCGGCGTGGGCATCCCCGCGTTCTACACGGTCACCGGGATGGGCACGCAGATCGCGACCGGAGGTCTGCCCTGGCGGTATGGCCGTGACGGTTCGGTCGCGCTCGCGTCCTCGCCGAAACCGACCATAGAGCTGGACGGCAAGACGTTTCTGCTCGAGCGGGCCCTGCCGGCGGACTTTGCCTTCGTGCGCGCGTGGAAGGGTGATAGGCACGGCAACCTGGTCTTCCGTAAGGCGGCCCGCAACTTCAACCCCGTGTGCGCGATGGCAGCCAAGATCGCTATCGCCGAGGTGGAACATCTGGTTGAACCAGGCGAGCTCGACCCGGACTCGATCCACCTGCCAGGGGTGTACATCGACCGGGTCGTAGCCCTCAGTGCGGCCCAGGGGCTGGACAAGGGGATCGAGCGGCTGACAACACGGCCGCTTCTGCACGCGAACGCAGGGGAGTGAGCATGGCACTTAACAGAGAGCAGATGGCCGCCCGCGCCGCGGCCGAGCTTCACGATGGGGACTATGTCAACCTCGGCATTGGCCTGCCGACTCTTGTCCCCAACTATGTCGACGCCGGCATCGAACTGGTCCTGCAGTCCGAGAACGGGATCCTCGGCACCGGTCCCTACCCCTTGGAGGGGGAACAGGATCCCGACCTGATCAACGCGGGCAAGGAGACCGTGACCGTTCTGGCCGGTGCCAGCTACTTCGACTCGGCCGCCAGCTTCGGGATGATCCGCTCAGGCAAGATCGACGCCGCGATTCTTGGCGCCATGCAGGTCTCAGTCACAGGCGACCTTGCCAACTGGATGATCCCCGGCAAGATGGTCAAGGGAATGGGCGGCGCCATGGACCTGGTCCATGGCGCCCGAAAGGTCATCATTCTCATGGAGCACGTAGCCAAGAACGGAGATTTCAAGATCGTCAAGGAGTGCTCCTTGCCGCTGACAGGGGAGCGCGTCGTCCACCGCATCATTACCGACCTGGCTGTCCTGGATGTCACCGACGCAGGCCTGGTCCTGGTGGAGTGCGCGCCTGGGGTCTCCGAAGCCGAGGTCCGCGCTGCTACCGAGCCGGACCTCCTCAGCGCCCCGGCATGAACATAGCCCTGCTTCTGGATCGCGCCGCCGCGCACTCACCCCAGCGCACGGCGGTCTATCTCGGTGCGGAGCCGTTGTACAGCTACCGGCAGCTGCGCGAGCGTGTGGCCGCGCTCGCATCTGGGTTGACAGACCTGGGCTGCAGGGCTGGAGACCGAGTCGGGATCGTCATGGGCAACCGTCCTGAGTACCTCGAGGTTCTCTTCGCCTCGTGGTGGGCAGGGCTGGTCGTGGTGCCGGTCAACGCCAAGCTCCATCCAGGGGAGGCAGCCTGGATCCTGCAGGACTGCGAGGCACGGCTCGTGGTGACCGACCAGAGCCACCTGGCGGGATTGCGAGCGGTCATGGCGGCAGACCTGGCCGGCACGACGCTGCTGGTCGCCGGCTCGGCGCAGTATGCCGCGATGACTGCCGTCCCGGGCCCGGTTCGCCCGTGCCTGAAGGCCAGGGTCAGCGACCTCGCCTGGCTTTTCTACACTTCCGGCACGACCGGGCGGCCTAAGGGCGTCATGCTCGCACACCGCCAACTGCTGGCCATGACACTGAGCTATCACGCACAGATCGACGCCGTCGGCTCCGAGGACCGCACCCTGTACGCCGCTCCCATGTCACACGGCGCCGGCATCTACAGCCCGGTCTTCATGCTGAACGGCTCAGGGCATGTCTTCCCCGCCAGTGGCCGATTCGACGCAGCAGAGGTCTGCGACATTGCCCAGGTGCTGGGGAACGTGTCGCTCTTTGCGGCACCGACCATCGTCAACCGTCTTGCTGCCCACATCAGCGCGAGCCGGGCTGGCCTAAAAGGCACCAACGCCTTCCGAGCGATCGTCTACGGCGGGGGACCGATGTACGTGGATGACCTGATCCGTGCCCGAGAAGCAATGGGCGACCGCCTGGTCCAGATCTATGGTCAGGGCGAGTCGCCGATGACCATCACCACGCTGGGCCGAGAGGTCATCGCCAATGATGCAGACCCGCGTTGGATGGCCCGGATCGCCAGCGTAGGCACGGCCTTTGCGGCATGTGACCTTGCGGTGGTCGACCCGAGCGGGGCACCCATGGCGCCCGGGCTGGCTGGGGAGATCGTGGTGCGTGGGGACACCGTGATGATGGGCTACTGGCGCAACCCGCAAGCGACCGCCGCCACGATCCGGGACGGCTGGCTTTGGACCGGTGACGTGGGAAGCCTTGACGATGACGGCTACCTCACCCTCAAGGACCGGTCAAAGGACGTCATCATCTCCGGCGGCACCAACATCTACCCGCGCGAGGTGGAGGAGGTGCTGCTGCGACATGGCGCTGTGCGAGAGGTCTCGGTGATCGGGCGCGCCGACTCGCAGTGGGGCGAGTCCGTGGTGGCTTGTGTCGTCGTGGACGACGCCTCCGTTGGCGCACCCGAGCTCGATGCCTTCTGTCGCGCGAATATGACGGGGTTCAAGCGGCCCAAGACGTACCACTTTCTGAAAGGCCTGCCGAAGAACAACAACGGCAAGGTGCTCAAGTCCGATCTGCGCGCTACCTACGCATCTCGGAGCCCTGAACCTGCGGTGGCGTTCGAGCCACCGTTAAAGCGAGAGGACCGAGCATGACCACGCAGCAATCCGTCTGGATCATCGGCGGCTACCAGAGTGACTTCGCGCGTAACTTCACCAAGGAGTCGCTGGAGATCAGTGACCTCGTCCGGGAGAGTGCCAACGGTGCCCTGGTGCACGCGGGTATTTCCGCTGCTCAGGTTGAGGTCATCCACGTCGCCAACGCGATGGGGGAGTTCTACGTCAAGCAGGGTCATCTGGGTTCTATGGTGGCCAGTGTGGTCCCGGCCCTGGCCGGCGTGCCCGCCACCAGGCATGAGGCGGCCTGCGCGTCGGGGGGCGTGGCGGTCATGGCGGCGATGGCCGACCTGGAGTCGGGCCGCTATGACGTGGCTCTGGTGCTGGGTGTGGAGATCGAGCGAAACGTGTCGGGAACTGTGGGAGCTGGCTATCTGGCCTCGGCTGCTTGGGTCGGGCACGAGGGGGAAGGGCAGGACTTTGTGTGGCCCTATACGTTCTCCCAGATCGCCAAGGAGTACGACCGGCGCTATGGCTTGCGCGATGAGCATCTGCGTGCAATTTCCGCCCAGAACTTCGCCAATGCCAAGACCAACCCTAAGGCTCAGACTCGTGGCTGGGCTACGCCGCCGGAGTGTTTCACCGCCGATGAGGCGGCCAACCCGACCGTGGTCGGGCGGATGCGGCGCTATGACTGCAGCCAGGTCACTGACGGTGGGGCCGGCCTGGTGCTGGTCTCCGACCGGTGGCTGCGCGAGAAC
>PMJN01000513.1 GCA_003157445.1 Micrococcales bacterium | reverse complement strand
CAACCGTGCCATGGCGCCCGGCAAAGCCTTCACATACCAGGCGAAGTCTTCACCGCCCAGAGACTGCGCAGTGGGCGTAGGTGCCTCAGGCCCCAGCATCCGCTCTGCGGCGGCGCGCAGCCTTGCCACCGACGCTGGATCGTTCACAACAGGTGGCGCACCCTGCTTGTGCACGATGGTGGCGGAAACGGCATAAGGGCGGGTCACCGCATGGACGAGCTCCTCCAACAGCGGCCCGATGTCCCCCCACAGTGCCGCATCGAGCATCCGCAGGGTGCCACCGACCGTGCCGACGGACGGAATGACGTTTTCTGCGCTGCCGGAGTGGACGGTCCCCCACACCAGTGCGACCCCTGCCCGCGGGTCGACCCGCCGTGAGAGCGCCGCCGGGACATCGGTGATGACCTTGCCCAGCGCGTAGATCAGGTCCTGAGTCAGGTGCGGTCGCGACGTATGGCCTCCGCGTCCGCTCAGGGTGATGGTCAGGGAGTCGGTGGCCGCGGTGATCGCGCCGTCGCGCAGCCCCACCCGACCCACGTCAAGGGTGGGGTCGCAGTGGATGCTGAAGATAGAGTCCACTGCCTGGATGCCAGCCTGCTCGATGACCGCCAAGGCTCCGCCAGGTGTGACCTCCTCGGCCGGCTGGAAGATCAGGCGCACGCCCAGCCCGTGTGCTGCAAGGGAGTCAGTCTGCTCCTGCAGGGCTAGTCCCGCGCCCAGCACCGCTGCGACATGCACGTCATGACCACACGCGTGGCAGACCCCTTCGGACCGCGAGGAGAATGGCAGTCCGGTCCGCTCGGCAAGCGGCAGCGCATCCATGTCCGCCCGCAGGGCCACCCTGTATGCCGGATCAGCCGGCCCAATGTCACCGATCAGTCCAGTGCCAGCCAGCGACCGCACCCGAACACCGGCGGCGGTCAGCCTCTCCGCGACGCGGGCTGTGGTGCGGGTCTCAGCGTGGGCCAGCTCGGGGTGGGCGTGCAGGTCTCGCTGGAAGGCGATGAGCTCGTCCTCCAGCGCGACCAGCGCCTCGCCCATGCTCGCCAAGACGGAGAATTCAGAAGGCGTCGTGGGCGACATAGGTGCCCCAGACGTCCCGCAGCGCATGGGCGACCTCGCCGCCGGTGGCGCGAGCGGCCAGTGCCTGTTTCATGGGTGCCAGGACGTTGTCCGTACCGCCGGCCGCCGCACGCAATGAATCCAGGGCGCGCGAGACTGCATCGTTGTCGCGCTCCTTGCGCAGCACGGCGAGACGTTCACACTGGTCAGCCTCGATCTGTGGGTCAGCGCGCAGCAGCTCGAAGGGTTCCTCCTCCTCGAGGATGAACTTGTTGAGGCCGACCACGGTGCGCTCGCCATGGTCGATCTCCAGTGCGATGCGATATGCCGACCGTTCGATCTCTGCCTTCTGAAAACCCTGCTCGATGGCGGCCACAGCGCCGCCCTTGTCCTCAACCTGTTGCATGAGCTGCACCACCGCGGCTTCAACATCATCGGTCATGGACTCCATGACGTAGGACCCGGCGAAGGGGTCAACGGTCTTGGTCACGTCGGTCTCATAGGCGATGACCTGCTGAGTGCGCAGCGCCAGGCGCGCCGCCTTCTGGCTCGGCAGGGCAAGTGCCTCGTCGAAGGAGTTGGTGTGCAGCGACTGGGTGCCTCCCAGAACCGCGCCCAGGCCCTGCAGAGCGACGCGCACCATGTTGACCTCGGGCTGTTGTGCGGTCAGCTGAACCCCTGCAGTCTGTGTGTGGAAGCGCAGCATCTGCGACTTAGGGTTCTTGGCACCGAACTCGTCTTTCATGATGTGTGCCCAGATCCGTCGAGCTGCACGGAACTTGGCGACCTCCTCGAGCAGTGTTGTGCGAGCCACGAAGAAGAAGGACAGCCGCGGGGCGAAGTCGTCGATATCCAGGCCGGCAGCCAGCGCGGTGCGCACGTACTCCTTGGCATTTGCCAATGTGAACGCGATCTCCTGCACAGGCGTGGCCCCTGCCTCAGCCATGTGATAGCCGGAGATCGAAATGGTGTTCCAGCGCGGAAGCTCGCTGTGGCAGTAGGAGAAGATGTCGCTGATCAGGCGCAGCGACTGCTTGGGCGGATAGATGTAGGTGCCGCGAGCGATGTACTCCTTGAGCACGTCATTCTGGATCGTGCCAGTCAGCCGGTTGCCGGCAATGCCCTCGTGCTCTGCGGTCAGCTGGTACATCAGCAACAGCGTCGCGGCCGGTGCGTTGATGGTCATCGATGTGCTGACCTTGTCCAGCGGGAGGCCCGCAAACAGGGTGCGCATGTCATCCAGGGAGTCGATCGCCACTCCGACCTTGCCGACCTCACCGCTGGCAATCGACTCGTCAGAGTCGTAACCCATCTGAGTGGGCAGGTCGAAGGCCACCGAAAGGCCACCGGTGCCGGCCTTGACCAGTTGGTGGTAACGCTCATTGGACTCTTTGGCGTTGCCGAAGCCAGCGTACTGGCGCATTGTCCACGGCCTGCCCGTGTACATCGTCGGGTAAACCCCACGAGTGAAGGGGAACTCCCCCGGCGACCCGAGCCGATCCGAGGCGTCGAAGCCCTCGAGCGTCGACGTGTCGTAGACCTGGGCGATCGGTAGGTCGGACTCACTGAGCGCGACGGGTATTTCAGCCATGGCACCGAGCGTAGTGAGCCCCGCTGGCCCAACGTGGGCTGGGTCGTCCCGTGTCTGCAGGGTCAGGTGAGGTCGATGCGTCCGGCTGACTTCAGAAGGTCGACTAATGCCTTGACGTCCTGGGCCCGCTCCCGGGTGGTGACAAGCAGCGCGTCTGGGGTGTCGACCACGACGATGTCCTGCAGCCCGAGCACCGCGACTGTCCGGCCCGAACCGGGGATGACCACCCCGGTCGCGTCTTTGGCCAGCACCAGATCAACCTCACCCAGTATCTTCAACCCAGGAACTGCCGCAACATCGGACAGCAGCGAGCCCACAGAGTCGAAGTCGCCCACGTCATCCCAGGTGAACCGCCCCGGCACCACGGCAACCCTTCCCACAGCTGCGGCCGGTTCTGCCACCGCGTGGTCGATAGCCAGGCTGGTCAGCCCCGCCCACAACTCCGCCAGACGGGATGGCTCCGCCGCGATGTCACGAAGGCCAGCGGCCAGCTTGGGATGGAAATCAGCCAGCAGATCGAGCAGGACCGAAGCCTTGACGACGAACATCCCTGCATTCCAATGGTATTCACCCGTCTGCAGGAACGCCCGGGCGGTCGTCGCGTCAGGCTTCTCCACGAACGACCTGACCTGCCGGCCGTGGGGCGCGCCCGCGATCGCCAACGGGTCACCAACCCGAATGTAGCCAAAACCGGTTGCCGGATACGTCGGCTCGATACCGATGGTGACGACGTAACCGGACCGCGCGACCGCGACCGCCTCCCGCACGCAGTCGGCGAACACCTCCGGCTCCCCGATGACGTGGTCGGCCGCGAAGGAGCCAATGAGGGCGTCGGGGTCACGGCGCTCGAGTATGGCTGCTGCAAGCCCAATCGCCGCCATGGAGCCCCGCGGCGTTGGCTCGGCGACGAGGTTAGTCGGGACCAACCTGGGAAGCTGGTCTCGCACGGCCGCTTCGTGCAGGACCCCTGCGACCACCATGATGTGGTCTCCACAGAGGGGCTCAAGCCGGTCCCACGTCGTCTGCAACAGCGAGCTTCCTGCCCCCGTCATGTCGTGGAGAAACTTCGGTGACGACGATCGCGACAGTGGCCATAGTCGCGTCCCGGCACCTCCCGCAGGGATTACCGCCCATAGTCCGTCGATCTCGCGCGCGATCGGTGTCTCGCCACCTGCGCTCAGTGTCACAGGTCCAACGCCTTCAGCCATGACGCAGACGGTACAGGCGGTCCCGTACGCTCACATCGTCACCACCTGATGTCGACCAGTCCGGTCCAATGGGATCATCTCTGCACATGACGTCATTGCGGTTTCCAGTACGTGTGCTCGCGCTGAACCTCACACTCATCGCCGCGGGCACATCTGGTGTCCTCAGACCCTCCACGACCTCGGTGGCGGCCATCGTTCCCGTGGGTGGCCAACAGCTCGCCGCAGCAGGGGTCATCGCGAACCTCGCCCCAGGTGTTCCGCCCCGCCCGCTATCCCCGGTGCGTGCTCGCAGGCATGGACACGGGGCAGGTCCTAGTCGCCAAACCCACAACGCCCCCATCTACCGGTCAGCACCTTCAAGGCCCTCTGCGCACTGACTCTGATCCCCATCCCGGACAAGAACGCGACAATCATGGTCAAACCAGATGGCGTGAACGTCGACGGGACCCACGTCCCCCTAGTGGCCGGCACCACCTACAGCCTCGCAGCGCTGCTGCAGGTGCTGCTCATGGCCTCGGGCAACGATGCCGCTTACGCCCTCGCCCGCGGAAACCAGGGCGTGGCCGTGACCTTGCAGAAGATGAATGCCACCGCGGCCGATCCAGGAGCCTTCGACACCGTGGCCAAGAGCCCCAGCGCTTCGGATAAGGCCGGTCAACAAACCAGCGCCTACGACCCGGCGCTAATCGGCCGTGCCGCCATGCATCTGCCCGACTTCCGGGGCTGTGTCATGACCACGCAGGCGCCCTTCCCTGAAGGCAGGTCCGCCGACGGCAAGCAGACGCCAGCCTTGTCGATTAGTAATGACAACACGCTGCTTCTGACCTATCCGGGCGCCATCGGCATCAAGAACGGCTACACGAACGCTGCCGAGTTCACCTAGATCGAGGCGGCCACGAGGGTAGGCAAGGCCAATCTCCTAACCGAGATGTCCAGCCCAAGGGTCACTGGCAGCCGGCCGCGGCGATGCTGGGCTGGGCTTTCGCCCATGGCACCTCACTCACCCCGATCGGCAAGCTGGTCCAACCCGGCGATGGGCCCACCCCCAAGCCAACCGTTGCGCCAGTTGGGCGCCCCCGCCAGCGACGACCACATCGGCCCTTGAGGTAGCTGGTCAGCCCATGCTCCGCGCCTGGATCGGACTGGTCGGCGGGATAAGCGCGCTGGCGATGGCTGGGGCCTGGGCGCGCCGCAGCATCTCCCGCAAGCACCGCTGAGCAAACTTCGGCCCAGACGAACCCTTTCAGCCCCTGCCGAGGCGGCGCATAGACCGGATGCCGCGGGCAAGCACACCAGTAACTGCCATGACGACGGCACCGAGAACGACCCCGGAGGCCAGAGTCGTTCGATCGACGGACCGTGTGCCAAACGTCGGTAACGACCTGCCGCGCACGACCGTCGCCCCTGCCGTAGCCACGCTCGCGGGAACCTGGCTTCGCGCCTGACTCTGGGTATCGGTCTCGGCACCGTGAACTTCGTCGACGTCGTTGGCAGCCCAAGCCGCCGAGATCAGGATCAGCCGTGCGATCAAGTTGAGCCAGATCAACAGTCCGACCACAATGGCGAACGAGGCGAACAACGGGTTGGCTGTCAACCGCGGCAGTAGGGCCGTAGCCGAGATCTTCAGCAGGCTGAGCCCCACACCGCCGACCAGCGCCCCTTGGAATAGGTCGCGCCATGGCGCAGGGACGCCAGAGACCACCCGCAACAAGACGATCATCAGTCCCGTGTCAGCCAGCACGCTGACCGCCAACCCCGCGAGCATGAGAACCCAGCCCTCGCCAGACATCCCCATCTCCTGGGCCACCCAGCCGGCCGCGGCGCCGACCACGCTGGTCAGCACGGCGAAGACCGCGATGCCAAGCCCCAGGGTGAAGAGCACACCGAGGTCTCGGACCGTGTTGGTGACCAGGTTCCCCCCAGAGCCCCGTGCGCCGAAGACAGCTCGGACTCCCTCGCGGGTGGCGCGCAACCAGCCGAGCCCAGCCAGCACCAGGACGACGAAGGCGATGACACCGGCAATCGTGAGGGCAACAGCAGTCGGCGGTTGCACTGGGATGAGTCCTTGGGGGTGCCGAACATCCTTGACCAAACCCGGCAGGTACGTACCAAGATGCGCAAGGATCGTGCGCAACAGGTCGGGGTGCCCGCGTAGCGCGAACCCGAATACCGTCAGTGCCAGCGCGGTGGCGGGAAAGAGCGAAAAGAAGGCAAAATAGCCCACTCCGCCAGCCAGTAAGTTGCCTCGTGCATTGGAGTAGCGCTTCCATGCCAGGCCTGCCCGGCTCGCCCCGAACCACGCGACCGCGGACTTCACGGCATGCGGCCTTGGTCGTGTTTCACATCCGCACCGAAATCGAAAGTGCTCACCGGACGCCAGACAAGATCGTTGCCGTACTCAAACAGGTCAAATGCACTCACCTCGAATGAGCATTCGTAGGTTGCCAGTTGTTTGAAGGCTCGATCCATTGCCCCGTCATCAACGTGGTGGGCGACCGTGACATGCGGGAGGTAGTGGAACTGCACATCACGTTCAAACGGTCCGGTGCGGCTGGCCTGTTCGATCCGCTCACACGCGCTGATGCCACCTGCTAC
>PMJN01000278.1 GCA_003157445.1 Micrococcales bacterium | reverse complement strand
GTGGACACGTCGGCGTGGCCGAGCAGGTCGCGGATGTAGATCAGGTTTACGCCGGCCTGGATCAGGTGCATCGCTCTGCTGCGGCGGAGCGTGTGAGGTGTGACCGACAGGCCGGGAGCCCAACCAGGGTCGCGTTCTCCGACGGCGCGCACGTGACGCGCCAGGAGCTTGGCGACCCCCGACCGGGTCAACCTGGAGTGGTTGGGTCCGTGGAACAGCGGGTCCGCGTCGGTGGCGAGGCCGGGATGCGGGTCGCGGCGTTCCAGATAGTCGGCGATGAGCCGGGCGGTCGGGCCCATCACCGGCACGTATCGGATCTTGGACCCCTTCCCGCGGATCACCACCGTCATCGGGTCTGCGCGGCGGATGTCGGCGATGTTGAGGTCACAGATCTCTTGGACGCGGGCGGCGGTGTCGTAGGCCAAGGCGAGCAGGACGGCGTCTCTGACGGCGCGCGTGTTGGCCACGCCGGGTTCGGCGAGCAGTGTCTTGACCTCGTCTCCGGTGAGGTGTCCCAACTTTGGGGCTGCGGTGTTCTTGTGCCGGATCGCGAGGACCTGGGTGACCTGATCGAGCCTGTCGGGCTGTTCGACGGCGGTGTAGCGGCAAAACGACTTGATCGCGAGGCGCTGGTTGCGGGTGGCCCTCGAGCAGCCCCGCTCGGCCTCCAACCAGTCCAGGAACCGCAGGATCCGTGGTCGGTCGATGTCCGCCAGGCGCAACTTCTCCGGCGGGATGCGCTCTGAGTCCCGCAGCCAGGTGAGCAGCAGTTTCATCGCGTCCCGGTAGGACGCCACAGTCCTGGGTGAGGCCGCACGCTCCCCGGCCAGGTAGTCGGGGGTCGTGGGACTTCGTAGCGGGCGGGCGGCGCAGGGACCGGCCGGAGGCCGCAGCCCGGAGCCGGGGAGTCCGCGAAGCGTCGGGCGCAGCCCGACGCTCTTGATCTATTAGAGGTGGAACCGGCAAACGACCCGCTGCGACCCGCTGCGATCCCGCGAATGCCGCGCCCTTGGCGCTGGTGTCATTTTTGATACCACGGAGCGATGCCCATGACACTTCGTCTACCCGAGGCCGAGGCGGACGCATTCCGTCTTCGCGCTCTTGTACGAGGCCCGCTCGATGCAGGATGTCGCCCGGCAGGCGGTGCGAGAGTACGTCGAGAATCACAGCAGAGCGGATCTGCTCGACCGGGTTTTCGATGAGGAGCTCCCGCAATACAAGGATGATCCTTGCGACCGGATCTCGGCACGAGCGCCAACTCCCCACTCGCCGCAGGTCAGCGCTCTCGCTCGCCGGTCGTTGGACCCCTGCTCGGTCGTCGAGGGAGGACGAAGGCGGGAGGCTCCCAAGCGGGTTGAACGGCGCGGATCGCTCGAATGGCCCGTCGTCGGTTCGCGGGGTCGGCGAAGCTCCATGCTTCAGCATTGTCCATCGCAGAGATCAGGTTGTTGATGTTCTTCTTCATCGACTTGGAGATGTCTGGTTGTGCCGTGTCCAGGCAGGCGAAGAGGGTCACCGCATCTTGGAGGTGGCGGACTCTGTTGGGGCCCGGGAGTCGGAAGGCTGCGCCCTTCAGTGACAGGGCAGACTCCACGTCAGGGATGCGGATCCCCACGCCACCTACGGTCTCGTAGGCGATGGTCCGATTGAGCGCCGAACGAGAGCCAGGCACCGCGATGACGGCACGGCCCAGGAAGCGAACAGGCTTGCCCTCCGGGCCCATCAGGTCGACGTGTTCGCGTCCGCGGGTGAATCGGTGGAAAGGGGCGTGGCGGTCTATGGACTCGTGCTGAACGTAACCCAGCCGGCGTAGAACGGCGGCAGCCTCTGCATAGCTGCCTGCCCGCGCCTCAACGACCAGATCAGCGTCGTCGGTGGGCCGCGCATGCTGGATGCCGGCCAGCTGCGCATGCGCGTGCACCATGAGCCCACCGACGAGCATCCACCGATCGGGCGCGAGATGGTTGGCTATCTCTTCGACGCGCTCGAAGACGTCTTGGCTCACGCGGCTCTCCGCTCCAGCTCTGCGGCTGCAGCTGCCGATTGGCGAGCGTCACCCAACAGGTAGGTGTCCAACAGAATCCGGGCCACGCGATCGTCAACCGTCGAGCGCTCGATGACACCCACATTGCCGTCCGCGTCAAGGATCACGTCTTGGTCTATCTCGAACCGGTCGAGATCGTCGGTTTGCACGAAGGTGAGCCATCCCTCGCCCCGGACGATGCCGAGCTCACCAGGGTTCGCTGCCGAAGGACCGATCTTGACCAGGCCGGGCGGGGCGTTGCCGCGATATCGAGCCCATGCCCCCAAGCCACCAGCAGCGTGAGCCATATCGGTGGCCGACATTCCCCTGAGCCGCGAGCGGAGCCGAGAGCGCTCCGAGGCCGAGAGCCGCTCCGTGCGCCCCGTGGACAACAGGTCGAGGGCAGCCTCACGCACCTGCTCGGTCCACCGTCGCCCCCGCCCCAAAGTTCGCGACCAAGCCTGCACCGCGACGTCGTCCAGGCTCGTGGTCCGACCGAGGACTCGATGACCGGAGAGCGCACCCGATCGGAGCGCTTGCTGCACGAAACGGTCGGTGCGAGCGTGCTGCCGCGCCACCTGGGCCACGGTCATCTCCATACACATATCTTCGCTTATACGAACAGTTGTGTCAACAAAAGGTGGATCGCTTGACGCACTCAACTCGGCAAAGCCGCACCCTTCGCGGCTAAAATAAGTGCGTTCGATGGCGAGGGGAGTGCGTGAATGCGGCCAGCGGGAGGAGTTCGCCCGGCAGCCTCGGATGGATCGGTTATGCAGGTAGACGACCACAAGACCACCGTCTGTTGGGAGACCAGCCGTGGGGACCATCGAGGGCTCGGTGCGCACACGCCTGTTGCTGGTATGTGCCAGGCTGATCAGGCGCTGGCCGACCCTATGGTGTCTGGTAGAGCGCCACCAGGGAGAGGATCTGGATGCTCATGACCACGACGATGCAGCCATAGACCATGATCATGGTGCTGAGTTCCGGCACGTCGGCGAGGCGCGCGATACGGCGGAGAGTGCGCGGGATGAGCGGTTTTTCATATCCTTGAGGCCGCGATCGAGCCAGGATCAGGCTTCCGATGATTAGGGCGAGGGCGAGGGGGAGGGTAACAAAGGTCAGGCCAAGGGGTCCAGCGACATGGACCCGTTCGCCGAGGGTAAAGAGGGCCATGCCCAACCAGAAGACTGGGATTCCCAAGAGGAAACGTCTGGCTTTGCCTCGTTCGGTCCAGCTGGAAGCGCTGCCTGGCAGTTCGCCTGCGTCACCTGACATGCCCAAAGGATGACATGGCTTCAATTGAGTGGAGCTGGCGCGTCTGGGCTGGAGGAGGGCTGGGCAAGCGACCGCTCGAAATGCGGGGCGCCCGCTGTGCAATGTGAGGCGGCCATCGTCGCCTGCACTCTGGCCGTGCGTCGGAGAAGAATCGGCAGGAGCCCATGGCGATGGGTCATCGCTGCCATAGGCCTGGGTCACGGCATTCCTGTAGACCGATCCTCTCAGCGATGCCGCTGGTCGCGGGGGCTGATACCTATGAGTATGCATGCCTTGTCGTAGGTGCCTGCGGACTGTTCGGGGTTGAGGAACGGGTTTCAGGCATTGGCCCGGCGCGCGAGCACGAGCGCGTCCAGCGCGTCTGCCGGCTCTCCCTGATCGTCGGTCAGTGAACGCCTTGCTGTCTCCTCACGAAGGACGACCAGTTGTGCCGGCTCAATGTCCGCCAGGATGTCACTGGTGCGATACAACACGGTGGGGTTCTGTGGTCCCCCGTGGCCGGCGGCCAGGTTCTCCAGGTCGTGTCCCACGACCAGAAGCGTTCCGCCAGGGGCCACGGCCTCGGCGGCCGCCCGCATGACGGCTGTGCGCTTCGCGTTTGGCAGGTGCAGGTACGCGACGAGAACCAGATCGTAGGAACGCGCCCGTGGGACCCACGTCTCGACGTTGACCTCGAGGGTCATCAGTCGGCCGGCGTTGGGGCCGAGCTGCTCTTCGGCGAGTGAGCGAGCCCGTTGCAGCGCCACAGCGGAGAAGTCCGCTGCGGTGACG
>PMJN01000330.1:2453-4408 GCA_003157445.1 Micrococcales bacterium | reverse complement strand
CCCTGACCAGCACACTGTCCCGCACCGATGCGCCGCCCGTTGGCGGCCCGGGACAGCGGGGTTAGCATCGCGTGCATGCCTAAGATTGCCACCGTAAACGCCGTCTCCCGCGAGAAGCTACTCGACTTCCTGCGTCCCCGACACAAAGGAATCTATGTGGCAACCCGAAGTGACGGCAGGCCCCAGCTTTCACCGGTGACCTGCGGGGTGGACCCACAGGGCCGCATCGTGGTCTCTACGTACCCACAGCGAGCAAAGACGTCCAATACCCGCCGCGACCCGCAGGTGAGCATCTGTGTGCTTTCCGACGACTTCGACGGGCCCTGGGCTCAGGTGTACGGCACCGCCGAGGTGCTCGACATGCCCGAAGCTGCTGAGCCGTTCGTCGAGTACTTTCGTTCGATCTCCGGCGAACATCCGAACTGGGACGAGTACCGGCAGGCCATGACAGATCAGGGCAAGTCGCTGATCCGGATCACGCCCACCAACTGGGGCCCGGTGGCCTCCGGCGGGTTTCCGCCGGAGGTCGCCAAGCGCATGGGCTGAGAACTGTGGCAGCGCTCGCCCGTGGAGCGGAACTAGACGCTTGCGTCGATCAGGGACGACCATAGGTCGCGCTGGACGAATAGACGGTTTGCAGGTTGATGACCGCGCCGGTGTGCGGGGCAGCCCACATCATGCCATTACCCGCGTAGATGCCGACGTGGTCAGCCGGTGAGCCGAAGAAGACGAGGTCACCCGGTTGTGGGTTGGACACCGGCGTGACAGCAGCCTGCTGTGCCTCAGACGTGCGGGGAATGCTGATGCCGACCTTGGCGAAGACATACTGGGTGAAACCCGAGCAGTCGAAGCCGGCAGTCGTGGTGCCGCCGTAGACGTAGGGGATACCGGCCAGGCTGGCCGCGATGCCGAGAATGCCGCCCGAGAGGGGGCCCGGCGCCGCGACGGGGGCCGGCTGGGTTGCCACCGGCTGGATTGGAGCACGAGTGGTCGAACGACTGACAGCGACCACTACTGGCTGCTGGACAACCGGTGCGGGGACGGGCGGTGGCTTGACCACACCGGCGAATCCGATTACCCCGAAGGTCCGGGGAACCAGCGGCGCCTGGGCGGCCGATGGAACCGCGGCTTGATCAGCCAGGGCAGCCTGTGCGGCGATCTTGGTCTTGATCCTGGCGGTCGGCGTGGCAGCGGAGGCCGGAAGGGCGAACGAGGCCACCATAGCTCCGGACATGATCATCACGGCGGAGGCTTTGCTCGCTGGAATCGCCGAACGCGAGATCGCAGACGAAAGAGAAAGGACAGGGTTCAAATTGTTCGGCGCGCGATGGCGACCAGTTTTATGGACCGACATAGTGAAGCAACCTCTCCATACGCCTACGAGGTCAGCTGTCGGATTCGGATGGGAGATTTGCACCCGGCCCTCATGTCAGCAGACGACTAGAGTCGTCCACCACCGAGAGGGCTTCACCCCAAGGAGCGTCTTTCGACGCCCCGAATTGTGGGTCCCCCGCTCCTGCCAAGCGGATGTTGAGAGTCTTGATTGCGGTGACAGGATTAGGCGAACCGCATCAAGTACTTCACCTAAGGTGGCGAAGCCCGACCACCGTACACAGACGAGGTGTGAATGTCACATCTTGATTTCAGGACAGGAAAAGCCTGACGAGAACCGACCGTGGCAAGGACCACGGGGCAGGGCCAGCGATGAACCGGGTGCGGACGGATTTCAGGCACATCAGGTCGCGCACCGAACCGTGGACGCGGCGGCGAACCGCGACAAGACCTGAGGCAATGTGCACGCCCGCTACAGCGCGTCCCAGGGGCTCTCACGCAAGGACTTCGGCTTGATCCTTGAACGTCGCGCTGCGAGGCCAGCCACTCCTATTGAGCGACAGCGTGAAGATCGAGCTCGAGATCTCAGGCATCAAACACGTCTAACCACGACCATTGGCCGT
>PMJN01000330.1:0-2389 GCA_003157445.1 Micrococcales bacterium | reverse complement strand
TAGGAGTAGAAGACGCCTTCGTCATGCCACCTGGCCGGTAGCCGCAGCTAGACACCTCGTCGCTGGATGCCTCGGTCATCACCTAGTCAGGCCGGTCGGGAACCCTGCCGGGGTGCAACGGGGCCGGACGGCCGAAGAATCGGGTCACCGCGAGATCGAACGCTCCCCAGAAGAAGTGCACCGGACTGGTTCGGCGGTGAACGTCGAGCCAAACTCAATCAGGACACGGTTGGCATGGATCAGGTAGATGAAGAACGAGCGGGCTGCCTCGACGTCGTAGGCGGAGTCTTCAGTGTCGTCGGCGAAGGGGATCGCATCAGCCACCTCAACGGCCACAGATGTATCGCAACGTCGATGTCGAGTTCCTGCAGACACGCGCGGAACGCGGTGTAATGGTCGTCGCCGAGCACGATCCGAGGCTGCTTTGGCACGTGTCCCGGGTCTGCGTGCCCGANNCTGGTCTGTCGAGTCCGGCGAGGCAGTGTTGCCATCCACCCTCATCGCCGAGGTCGCGGTGGACAAGGTCGACGCGGAGGTATATCCCGAGACAGCCGGTGTCATCACCTGCTCGCGCAGGCGAACACTGAGATTCGCCCACGGTGCGGTGATCGCGCAGGTCACCTGAACCTTGGGCTGGGGGCGCAGCCACAAGTTCGCACGGCTGTCCCGCCGCGCCCGCGCTCTGCTCGGGCAATCGTGTGGGTCTCTTGGGCATGGCCTGTTGCTCGACTCGATTCCCACCCTTGCTGGTGTTGATGCGACACGTCCTGGACCTCCTCTCAGAACTCAGCACAGACCGGACTGCACCGAACCGGAGGAACATTTCGCACGACGTATGCCGGATCTGTCTTGGCGGCGAAGCTCAGCACACCGTGACGTTGACCGCCAGGCCGCCTCTGCTTGTCTCTTTGTACTTGGTCATCATGTCGAAGCCGGTCTGGCGCATAGTCTCGATTACCGTGTCCAACGACACGAGGTGGTTCCCGTCGCCGTTCAGGGCCAGTCGGGCCGCGGACACCGCAGTCGAGGACGCAATGGCGTTTCGCTCGATGCACGGCACCTGCACGAGACCGCCAACCGGGTCGCAGGTGAGGCCCAAGTGATGCTCCATCGCGATCTCTGCAGCGTTCTCAACCTGCCGTGGCGTGCCACCAAGCACCGCACAAAGAGCGCCCGCAGCCATGGCACAGGCAGTACCGACCTCAGCCTGGCATCCGCCCTCTGCTCCGGAGATTGACGCGTTCGTCTTAACCAGCGAACCGATCGCTGCGGCAGTCAGCAGGTAGCGACGGATGCCCGCAGCATCAGCCCCGGGCACAAACCGCAGGTAATAGTGGCCGACCGCTGGGATAACCCCTGCTGCACCGTTGGTCGGCGCAGTCACCACCCGACCGCCAGAGGCGTTCTCCTCGTTGACAGCCAGGGCGAAGGCGTGCAGCCACTCGATCGCGTTGTCGCGTCCCCAGTCCTTGACTGTGTCGTCTTTCTCCAACCGTTGACGAATCGCGCAAGCCCGCCGTTTGACCCCAAGACCTCCGGGCAGCATGCCTTCAGCGTGCAGTCCGGCATCAACACAACCGTGCATTGCCTTCCAGATTGCATCAAGGCCGGCGTCAACCTTCTCGCGTCCGTGGATCGACTCTTCGTTGGAACGCACGACATCCCAGATATCCAGATCCTGGCTCTCGCACAAGGACAGGATTCCGTCGTCGCCCGAGGAGTACGCCATCGGTTGCGACACGTTCGCTGAGACCTCTGTTGGGTCGCCATCTCGACGGATGAACCCGCCCCCGACCGAGTAGTAGGTCTGCTCCAACAAAGGCAGTGCGTCTGTGCCGCCCCAGGCTGAGAGTGCCAGGGCATTCGGGTGGCCAGGCAGGCGGGTGCGCGGTTCGAAACTGATGTCGCCTTTGCTGATCGGGATCGAATTGTCGCCCACCAAGGTGAGCGTTGCACCCTCAGCCAGACCTGACCAGGCGGCCCGCACATCAGTAGGGTCGCAGGTTTCAGGTCGGAAGCCGGCAAGGCCGGCAAGGATGGCATCCGGTGTGCCGTGGCCGAGGCCAGTGGCCCCAAGGGAGCCATAGAGGCAGCAGCTGATCCGCGTGACCTCACGTAGTCGTCCGGTTGTCGTGAGGTCGTTGGCGAACGCCAGGGCCGCCCGCATGGGTCCGACCGTATGGGAGCTGGACGGACCGATCCCAATGGAGAAGATGTCGAGAGCAGAGCAGTAAATAGGACCATTTCCTTAGGACGACCACTTTGGCACAGAGCCCTCGTTCGACCATGACCTTTGGTCGAACGAGGGCCCGCAACGCCTAAGGCATCTTCAGCGAAGCACGTTCACCAGGCTCAACAGCGGCTCCCCGTGCGCTTCGGCGACGGGACC
>PMJN01000191.1 GCA_003157445.1 Micrococcales bacterium | reverse complement strand
TTCGACTGCGCCACAGCCAGGAGATGGTTGTAGGAGCTGCGACCGGGGTGGATGGCCTTGGCCTCCAGCAGGGCGCCGACCTCGTGCAAGGGGTAGTGGTGGTGCCGGTATGGCGTGCCGTTAACCGTGACCGATCCGCTGGTGGGTGAGTCCAGGCCAAGGATCAACCGCATGGTCGTGGACTTGCCTGCACCGTTGGGGCCGAGGAACCCGGTGACCCGACCTGGCAGGGCACGGAACGTGAGGTGGTCCACGGCGACCGTTTCGCCGTACTTCTTGGTGAGCTCGTGAGTCTCGATCATCGAAGGCTGCCGAACTTGGGGCGTATGAGCATGTACCAAGCATGCCCTGCCGGAAATCGGCTGTCGTCAGCCCAGGGGACCGCTTTGGGCTCGCGCAGATCATCCTCAGTGCTGATAGGGATCTCGGGTCGTCACAGTGCGGACCCAGATTCTGGTGCCACGGACCGACCATTGGATCGATTTGCGGTCTTCAGTCGGCTGCTGCCCCTTCACGTGCCAGATCAGCAGAGGCCAATCCAGAGATCGGGATCTGCCGGCGCGCGGCCGCCCAAATGAGCTGAAGTCAAACCCGCTCACGTGTCCTGAGAGGGCCAAGCATCCAAGGTTGCCGGCTCAGTGATGGGTCTTGGCGCAGTCTCGGCACCGATTGGCCCGGGTTGTTGCGACAAGCGGTGTCCGCCAGATGGCCACCATGGCGCCTATGTGGGTATGCACATTGCCTCCTTCGCCCGAGTCCCAAGAGCCAGTCAAGAACATCGGCAGGGCAACCGCCCATGACCGCCATGGAGTATGGCGACTACGCACGGGACCGCACCGGGTGGTTCTTGGGCATGTCCGGTCCGCAGCTGGCGCTGGTTCTGGTGGGCGCGCTGCCGGGGCTGGCGGCCGTGAACGGCGGGCGGTGGCTGGTCCTTGCAGTGTGGGCGCCGGTGTGGGCGCTGCTGTTGGCATTGTTGGTCATCCCAGTCCGGGGACGGCCGGCCACCGGGTGGCTCATCGCACTGGTCCTTCACGCGCTGGGCGCCGGCATGGGTTGGACCAGATGGCAGTCCAGGGCCGCGGCGGGAATGGCAGGCGACCTGGGGGAGGTGGACCTGCCTGGGGTGCTGGCCGGCATCCAGATTCACGATGGCCCGCCAACAGGGATCGCGATGACGCGGGTTGCCCTCGTGCAGAACCACGCCGCGCGCACCTGGGGCGCCGTGGCACGGATCGTCCACCCCGGGATCGGTCTGGCCGAGCCAGCCGACCGCAACCGGATGGGCGCCGGGCTGGCTGAGCTCCAGGAGATCGCCTCACGCACCGAGCTCATCGACCTGCTCGTCATCCAGGTCCGCACCGTTCCCGATGACGGCGCGGAGCGGGCCGCCTGGGAGAACGCTCACCGTAGAGCTGGCGGTCCGGGGTTGGCGCGTCAGGTCAACGACCTGCTCGGCCAGATGTTGACTCCCGCCTCGGTGCGAACCGAGGCATTCGTCACGATCGTGGTGGGCGAGGACCGGATCGCCAAGCCGGCCAGAGAAGCCGGCGGTGGCCGCGACGGTCGTGCCCGGGTGCTGGGCGGGGCCATGGCAGAGGTGGAGTCCCGCCTGCGGGCCGCCATGGGTTGTACGGAGGTGACCTGGCTGGACTCGCCCGCCCTGGCTGTGGCTATCCGGACCGGGTTTGCCCCAGGCGAGCGTGCAGCGTTGATAACCGCACAGCTCGCCGCTGCTCGCGACCCCGCTGTGGCCACGGGAATCCCGCTGGCCGCGGCGGGCCCTACTGCGGCCACGTGCGAGATGCGGCACTACAACCACGACGCCTGGTCCTCGGTGACCGATACGATCCTGCTGCCGGAGCGGGGTGCCATCCTGGGAGCACTGGCGCCGGTCCTGGCGCCGACGACACCGGGGGAGCGTCGAGCACTGACGGTGTTCTTCCCGGCTATGGGTCAGGGGCGAGCGGACAAGCTCACCCAGCGGGCCGAGATGTCAGCGATCACCGGCGACGAGCTGCGCCGGGCCACCGGGCGACTGGCCCGGGCAAAACAGCGCCGGGCGCAGGCGCGCGCTGCCGGCTTGGACGAGAAGCTCGCCAAGGGCCGGGCACTGGTCCGGCCGTGTGCGGCTGCGACCGTCACGGTGCCGAACACCTGGGCTGTCAGCGAGTTCGGTCGCCGCCTGGATGCCTCGATCCGGAACCCGGGGTTCATCCCGTTGCGACTGGACCTGGCCCAGGACTCGGGGTTCGCGGCCGGCGCTATCCCGCTGGGCGTGGGGCTGCCGCGCGTGCGGGGGTGGCGCTGATGTTCGGTAGAGGCGAGCGCCGGCGGGCCGGCCGTGGGGTGTCCGAGCTGCTGAGCGACTTCGGCCTGGACCTGCCGATGCGGGCAGAGGTCCAGGCCGCGCAGTTGGAGGCGAACTTGTTCCCAAGGCTGGTCTCGGCGCGGGGGCCCATGGGGGTCGGTGCCGGGTGGGCTTCCTCGCCGGCTCCCTTGTCCACGTGGCGGATGACCTCGGAGCAGACTCCGGTGTTCTGGCCGCTCATCGCCGCACCCGGGCTTGCCCCGACCGGCGCGCAGATGGGCATCGACCAGCTGTCGGGCGGGTCCTTCTTTGCCGACCCGGCCGGCTGGGTGCTGCGCGATGACATCGCCACTACCAACCCCAACGTCTTCATCTTCGGTAAGCCGGGTCGGGGCAAGTCCGCGACCGGCAAGTGCTTCTGCCTGCGGATGATGGACTTCGGGTACCGCACCCTGGTGCTGGGCGATCCGAAGGACGAGTACGAGCCGTTGTGCCGTGCCCTGGGGGTGGAGCCGTTCGCGATCGGCCACGGACTGCCGGCCCGGGTCAACCCGTTGGCCTTCGGCCCACTGGGCCGCGGCTGGGCCGACCTGGACGGGCCCGAGGCCCAACGCCGCAGTGCGATCGTGTTCTCCCGGTGGCTG
>PMJN01000156.1 GCA_003157445.1 Micrococcales bacterium | reverse complement strand
GTCGATGAACACCAGCAGCGCGCCCGCAATCTGGCGGCCGTGGTCGCGCAGCGGCTCGAGCTCGTCCTCGCTAAGCCCCACGAGCCAGCTGACACCGTGGCAAGCCTGCGCCACATGGCGCCGGTAGACACGGGTCATGTGCTCAGGTGTCTCACCTAGGCGCTCCAGAGTGGGCCGCTGCCTGCGTGCGGAAGGCAACAGACCCAGAATCGTCGAACGAGCGAACCGACGGTGTCCGCCCGGGGTCGTGAACGCTTGCACGTCCCCGGCTGCGCTCCACCTACGCAGCGTTGCAGGGGATACACCGATCAGAGCGCACGCTTCGTGAACGGTCAGCCACTGCTCAACGACTTCCACATCTGATACCCGCAAGACTGTCACGAGGTCTGCTTAGCCGAGATAGGTGCGACCGGGCCGTTTTCGTTCAGGACAGCGCCCTGCTTGTGACATTGTGCGCAGGAGACCTGCTGGTGGCAGTAGGTGCACACCTGAGTCCCGCCGGCGGCTGCAGCCACACTGGCGTGATTAGTAAGCATCGCGTCATGCTTGATGTTGATCGCACCGGTGTTGTGGCAGTTTTCGCAGTAGCTGCTGGTGTGACAGGCGGCGCAGGACGTCCCATTCGGTTCGACACTAGTGGTGGCTTTGCTGTGGTCGAACACGTAGAGCTTGTCCTGATGGTCGGCTGGTTTAGCCCCCAGCGGGATGTTGGCAATGACAGAGGCCAGAGAAGAACTCGCTGGCTTACTCGCTGGCGTACTCGCTGCAGTGGCGTTCAGGGGGAACTTGGCGGCGCTCGCGCTGACCTGCGGGAACGTGTGACAGGTCGAACACGCAGACGGAATCGTCTGGCTCGTGGTCTGTCCGTTCACCACCAGGTAGTGGGCACCGTCGTGGCATCGGAAGCAGCCCAGAGACGTCTGGTGGCCCAGGTTGTCAGGGTAGGTCTTCGCCTGGACCTTCATGGCCGGGGTCGCGATGAGTTGGTACTCCGTCTTCAGCTCGCTGATCGCCGCGCTGACCTTACCGGCATCCGCCTTCGCCACCAGCGGATACTGGGTCGCGTAGGTCGTCCGCAGTCCGTCGATTGCAGCGTCCGCAGCCTTCAGCGTCGGGTAGTTCCCGTTCAGGAGAGCGACGGCGTCCTTCTTGATAAATGGCAGCGCAGCGCTGAGCTTGCCTGCCGCGATTGCCGCGTCAACAGTCTGGTCCGGGCTGGGAACTTCGTGCCCGATGCGGTTGTGGCAGNNTGTGGCAGTCGATGCAGTCCATCGTCCGGGTCGTCTGGCTCTGGTTGAGGCGGGCGATGTCGACCTTGACGTTGGTCGACACTGTGACCTGGCTGCCTGCGACGTATTGCTTCGTCGTTCCATCGGTTTCCTTGATCGTAATGAGGTCGATCTTGCTCGAGTGGATATCGCTGGTGGTGTACGTCACCTTCTGGGCGACATGCCAGTGAACGCCAAGGACACCGCTGGCGTCTCCCAGGCCGCCGGGACGCAGCAGGACTGCAACCGTTTGTTCGGTGTTGGCCTTGTCCGAGAGGTATTGGGGTGTCACAAGCAGCTTGACCGGCCCTCCGTTGGCGGTGAGGTCGGCGAGGTTGTGACATGTGAGGCAGGTGTTCTGGACCGGAGGGAGCTTGGCGTGGTCAGGGGCTTCGATGGGGGTCGGGAAGTTGCCCGTGACAATGTCGAAGAGCTGTTTTGTGCCATTGACTTTCGCCGTAACGAATCCGGCTAAGCCGGGGTTGACGTGACAGGTTGCGCAAGGGACCTGGCTGTGGGGCGACATGGCGTACGCCTTCAGCTCTGGCTCCATGGTGTGGCACGAGCCGCAGAAGGCAGGGGTCTCTGAGAAGCCGACAGCCGTAACACCACCCATCGTCGCAACGGCACCGAACCCTCCGAACAAGACGAAGAGCAAGAAGATGCCGCGCTTGCTGCGCCACGGCGGGTGCGGGATCTTGTGCAGGACACGGCGCACTGGTGCTACCAATGCTGCGACGCGCCGGAATCGCCGCTTTCGACCGACCTGTTCGGCTCGCAGCCCATCAGGGGCCCGAACCGGCTTGATCGGCTCTGCGGGATCGGTCATCGGTTGATCTCCTTAAGGGCGGCGTCCATCTGATCCGGGCTCAGGGCACCGGTCTTCATCAATCGCAGGATGCCTGACTTGTCGATGAAGAAATGGGCTGGAATTCCGTTGACGCGGTATGCGGAGGCGATGGTGTCGTTGGCGTCAGCAATCTGCGGGTACGTCAGCCCCAAGCGTTTTCCGTAGTCAAGCACCGTCGCGGAGTCCTCCTGGATGGAGACGGCCAGGACTGCGACCCCCTGCGCCTTGAACTTCTCGTAGGCGGTCTGCACGTCTGGCGCCTCTGCCTGACAGGCCCCACACCAGCTGGCGCCAAAAGTCAGCCAGACCGATTGACCCTTGTACGAGCTCAGCGACACCTTCTTGCCGTCCACAGTTGTCGCCGTGAAGTCATGCGCGACGCTGCCGACTGTTGGTGGCTGACCGTCACCGGCGCCCACGGTGACGGCGCTCACGCCCGCCGTCACCGCCGTCGCCGGGCGGTCTAGCAGGAACGCCCCCCCCATCACGATGGCCGCGGTCACTGCCAGGACGAGCAGGGTGCCGAGCCGGCTCTGGCCGACTCGCTGACGCAAGGTCGGCTGGACGACCGTGGTAGCTGGACTCATGGTGCGGTGTTCCTCGCTTGTTGGTGTGGCAGTGCTGTTGGCGGTCTTGCCGGCTACTTCGCGTAGCTATGCAACCCGCCAAAGAAGAGGTTGCCGAAGAACGTGAGCAGCACGGATGCGAAACCCGCGATGAGCAGCCAGGCAGCGCGACGTCCGACCCATCCGCGGGCCACCCTGGCGTGCAGGTAGGCGCCGTACACGAGCCAGGTGAGCAGCGAAGCAGTTTCCTTCGGATCCCAGCTCCAGTAGCTGCCCCAGGCGATTTCTGCCCAGACTGCGCCCAGGACGACGGTCATGGTCAAGAGAGGGAATCCGATGATGACTGCGCGGTAGCCCATCTCGTCCAGAAGCGCTGGCTTGGGCCATCCCGGCCGGCCCTCTTCGGGCTGGGTCAGGTACAGCACGGCCGCCGCAAACGAGACCGAGAATGCGCCGTAGGCCACGATTGCCACCGCGACGTGGATGGTCAGCAGCAGGTTGTTCTGCAGCGCAGGCACCAGCGGGTTGGCGGTTGCCCCGACCGACAGGGCGTAGAGCAGCATCCCGGCGGCGATCGGAAGAACCAGCAGGGCGATGGTGCGCACGTGGTACCGGTGCTCGAAGTACACATAGGCGGCGATCATTCCCCAGGCGAACGAGACTGCAAACTCGTACTGGTTGGTGAAAGGTCCGTGGCCGACGGAGATGGTCCGCAGGACCAGGCACGCGGTAAGGAAGACCCAGGACAGGCGCGAGAAGTACGTGCCATAAAGCGCGACGGAGCCGCGCCCGACGGAGGTGACCGGCGGCGGTGGGACCACAGCCGTCGCGACCCCGCCACCTTCAGCGCTGGCACCAGCATTGGACATGACCGGCGCCGGAAGAGCCGATCGCCCGAGCATCAGGGCCGTGATGTAGCAGATCACCGCTAGGACGACCAGCATTAGGCCGGCAATCAGACTGTACTGGGACAAATTAAGCATCGTTCTTCCCTGCTTCTTGGGTAGTGCTCGACGGAGTACCGGCGAGCTGGATGTCGGTGATCAGCTGGTTGAACTGCGGTTTGAATGCCACGTCACGCTTCATCGTGGACGCGCAGAGGATCTCGCTGCCACCCGATGTCTTGCGGACCCGCATCCACATACGACGGTGTGGGAAGAAGAAGACGAGGAAGAGTCCGGCCACCAGAAGTGCCGAGCCCACCCAGACGAAGTTCACTCCCGGGTCACGGGCCACGATCAGGCCGGTGAACTGGCGAGTGCGCTCGAAGGTGTAAGTCAGACCGGCGATCGTGGCGGGCTTGCCTTCGTCCACCACCTGGGTCGCGATGGGATCTGTGGCCCCGTTCTGGTGAATTTCCAACTGCATCTGACCCGCCTTGATGTTGGGGTCTGGCTTGCCGGAGGCCGCGCCGATCACGTAGACGTTCAGGGCCTTGCTCGGGGTGAACTGGCCGATGCTGTGCGTCCCGTCATCGGAGGTAAAGGCCAGCGGCACTGCCTGGCTGTAGACAGCCTTGCCCGCAGCATCTGTGACCTTCATAGAC
>PMJN01000452.1:3580-7293 GCA_003157445.1 Micrococcales bacterium | reverse complement strand
TGTCTCGACGGAGCTTGAGCAACAGGGGGACGAAGTCGACGGTGCGGGCCTTGTGGAACCGGTGGGCGAAGGGGGCCGCCATCCGGTTGCCGATCGACCCGACGTGCCAGGCGGCTTTCTCACTGCAGGTGATGAAGGCGAATACGAGGATCGCCAAGGCCAGCATGAGCAGGCCGACGACCGCAGACCAGAGGTATGCGGAGGTTCCGTGGCCGGAGAGCTGGATCGCCGCGATGCCCAGGATCGGCAGGCCGAGGGTGACGAAGATGCTCCACACCCCGACCGCCGTGATTGCAGCAGTGCTGAGGGTGGGCGCCACTGGGTATGACGCCAACATGGCGTACTGGACGCCCAGCCCGAATGCGCCGCCGGCCGGGACGCCGTTGCTGATCGCGAACGCAGCCTGGTTGACCTGCTGAGAACGCCAGTAGGCCAGCCCGGGGGTGGCTGCCATGAAGGGCAGCCCGTAAGCGCCCAGATACGCCAGTACCGATACCACGATGCAGAGAATTGCACCGGTGGTCATGGCCTCCATCGAGGTGACCGCGTCCTTGTACGACCCGATCTGCGGGATCACCCTCACGAAGATGAGCGCTATCACGGCCAGGCCGATGAAGCCGATGAGAATCGACTTCTTCGTGTCCAGCCCCGGTCGCGCGGTTGCGCCGTCGGGCATCAGTTCTCCCAGGTCCTCCAGGGACGCGACCCCGTCCGTCGGGCCGTCTGTCGGGGAACCATACCCGCCAATAGCGTATTCAGACACCCATGGCTGGGCAGAAGAAGTCGACCCCGTCAAGGCGCCTCATGGCCGCGCAGGACGCTGTCTCGATGTTCGACGCGTTGGCCAGCATCGTGTTCGGTCCGGTCGCCGATTGATCACCGATGATGGATTCGCGTCTATCTCATCGGCGTTGGACAAGCACCTCTGGGTGAATCTGGGACGCACCAACGGCGGGGCCTGATGCCATGGAGCAGCAACAGGCCTTAGCGATGCACATGCTCTTCTCCGGCGCGTCCAGTTCTACCCACACCCCGGAGCCGTATGTGGTTACGGTGGAAACTGTGGAAATGACCAGGGGGGCTGCTAACGAGCCGCCGTTTGTTGGCCAACAGCGCCAGGAGCTGGTGGAGCGCCTTGTGTCGGAGTTCGACCAAGTTTGCCAGTCCGGGACGCCCCGGTGGTGCTCTCTTGAAGAGCGGTCTGGGTGGGGGAAGACCCGGATCGTTCAAGAGTTCTACCGCCGGCTTGCCGCACAGCGGCAGTCCGGCGCGAAATACTGGCCACCCTCGGTCCTTGGACAGGATCCGGCGGTCAAGAACGCGGGACCCGCGATGATCTTGCGCAAGCGGGTCCACCCCAAGGATGTGGTCCCTGAGTATGACGCCGTGCCGCAGTGGTTCTGGTGGGGGATCTCATGCGCAACGCGAAGTGGTACTGCGGTTCAGGCGCTCGCCGATGACTTGAGTCAGTTCGCGCAGCATCAAGTCGGGCTGGAGCAACGGTGGCGGCAGCTCATCTCACCACAGGCGCCCTGGGGGACGGAAGGACCCGCAGAGACCCGTGAGGTGATCGAGACGGCCGCTGGAGAGGTTCTCGGCGTCGCCGCCGGTCTGGCAGATCTGCCCGTGCCCGTCTTGGGTGTGCTGGCTCTGACAGCGAAATGGGTTGTCCAGGTCCAGCAGGACCCACCTCCGGGCGCGCCGGGCAGCTCAGTGGTGGGCACAACCGGGCGCCTCGGGTCAGATCTTGTCGACGAGCTTGCCCCTGCGCTGGAGCGACTTGGCGCCGCAGGACTGCCGATCGTGATCACTATCGAGGACCTGCATCTCGCAGACCAGAAGCTTGTGGAGCTTCTGGCTCGTACTCTGGCCGCTACGGGCGCACCCATCCTGGTGGTCTCCACGGCCTGTGCAGGGTTGTTAGACCAGGACACATGTTTTGCCCACCAACTGATTGAACGGCTGTCACCTGATCGGGTATGTCGGTTGCTGACCGAAAGGGCCTTGCCAGATCTTGCGCCGAACGAACGCCTGGAGATCGTCAGCGCGAGGCTGCCAGATGTTTCCGCGAAGAACGCGGAGCTGTTAGTGCAGACATACACGAACCCGTTGGCGTTGCAGCTGGCCTGCGACCTGGACCAGCTGCGGCGCAACGAGCGAGATCTCAGCGTTGCTGATGCGGCAGCTTTGCCGCGTGAGGTTGACGCACTGGTGAGACGGTTATGGAGGGAGCTACCAGAAAGCACGCGCAAGATGCTGATGGCGGGGGCGCTCAGCACTCCTGCAGGCATCAGCGAAAGCGTGGGATTGGCAGACACCCGGTGGGACTGCTCGTTGCTCTCAACGTTCTCAGCAACGAGAGGCCTGTCGCCGGCCGGTGACAGGGACGTCTCCGCCGTCCTGGCTCAGAGCTCGGATGCCGACCCTTGGGTTCGAGCGGTGGATCAGCGGTTGCGACAGTTCCACGACCCCTACCAGTACGACGTCGCGCTCGGCGAAGCCAAAGTCGAGTACGACGAAGTCGAACGTCGGTTGTTGTTCAAGGCGATCGCTTCACGTGTGCCGGCAGAAGTTGCCAAGTCGCCGGCTCAGCTGCTGCACCGAGCCCGACTGCTTGTGGCGCTGGCCAGTGAGGGATTCCTTCCCTGGGACCCGGCCACCCTGGCCGGGGCCGTGACGCTATGTGGCTCGATTCTGGCCGACCCAGACGAGAACGGCCGACGCTACGTGATCGGGATTGTCGAAAGTGTGCTGCGATCCGGCACCAGTGGCCCGCCCGTGGCCGGCCTACTGCTGACTCTGCGCGGACAGTATGGGAGGGCGCTGCGACAGTCGGGGCGGGTGGGGGAGGCGGTCGCGGCGTTCGAGCAGCTGCTGGCCGACCAGGTCAGGGCGCTTGGCCCCGATGACCCCGGCACGCTGGCTACCCGGGGCGACCTGGCGGCTTTGCTGGCTGAGTCGGGGCGGGTCGGGGAGGCGATCGCGGCGTTCGAGNNCGAGCAGCTGCTGGCCGACCAGCGCAGGGCGCTCGGACCGGACGACCCCGACACGGTGGCCACCCGTGGCAACCTGGCCAAGTGGCTTTCCCGCGCAGAGCGGGTGGGTGAGGCGATCACCGCGTGCGAGCAGCTGGTGGCCGACCGCGCTCGCGTGCAGGGTCCGGACAACCCCGGCACCCTGGCTACCCGGGGCAACCTGGCGGCTTTGCTGGCTGAGTCGGGGCGGGTGGACGAGGCGATCACTGCATGGCAGAAGCTGTTGGACGACCAGGCCAGGGCGCTTGGCCCGGACAACCCCGATGCCCTGACCACCCAGGCCAACCTGGCAGCCTTGCTGGCTCGGTCGGGGCGGGTGGACGAGGCGATCACGGCATGGCAGAAGCTGCTGGCCGACCAGGCCAGGGCGCTTGGCCCCGATGACCTGAACACCCTGGCCACTGCTAGCAACCTGGCAAGGTGGCTTTCCCGAGCAGGCCGCGTGGGCGAGGCGATCACCGCGTACGAGCAGCTGCTGGCCGACCGCGCCCGCGTGCTCGGCCCGGACAACCCTGAGACCCTGACAGCACGTAGCAGCCTGGCATCGTTGCTCGCAAAGTCCGGTCGGGTTGCAGAGGCGATCACGGCGTGTGAGCAGCTGCTGGCCGACCGTACCCGGGTGCTCGGACCGGACGACCCCGACACCCTGACCGCCCGAAACAACCTGGCGTCCTGGCT
>PMJN01000452.1:0-3562 GCA_003157445.1 Micrococcales bacterium | reverse complement strand
AGGGTGCTCGGCCCCTACGATCACGAAACACTCGCCACCCGCAGCAACCTGGCATCCTGGCTTGGCGAGTCGGGTCGCGTGGGCGAGGCAATCACTGCCTTCCAGCAGCTCTTGGCCGATCAAAGGAGAGTGCTCGGCCCGGACGAGCCCCACACGTTGACCACCCGAAACAACTTGGCGTGGCTGCTCGGCCGCTCTGGTCGGGTGGGCGAGGCGGTCACGGCGTACGAGCGGCTACTGGCCGACCGCACTCGGGTGCTTGGCCCAGACGACCCCGACACGTTGGTCACCCGCAACAGCTTGGCGTTTTGGCTCGGTGAGTCGGGTCGGGTCGCCGAGGCGATCACGGCGTTCGAGCAGCTGCTTGGCGACCAGAGCAGGGTGCTCGGCCCAGAGGCCCCCGAGACTTTGACCACGCGCAACAACCTGGCGGGGTTGCTCGGCCGCTCGGGTCGGGTGGATGAGGCGATCACGGCGTTCGAGCAGCTACTGGCCGACCGCACACGGGTGCTCGGCAAAGATGCTCCCGACACCCTTTTCACCCGCAGCAACCTGGCGGGGTTGCTCGGCCGCTCGGGTCGGGTGGATGAGGCGATCACGGCGTTCGAACAGCTGCTCGGCGACGAGAGCAGAGTGCTCGGCCCGGATGCCCCCCACACCCTGAGCGCCCGCAGCAACCTTACAGGTCTGCTCGCCGGCTCGGGTCGGGTCGCGGAGGCGATCACGGCCTACGAGCAGCTGTTGGGCGACCAGCGCAGGGTCCTTGGCCCGGACGCTCCTCAGACGTTGGCCACCTGCAACGCCCTGGCCTCGTTGCTTGCAGGCTCGGGTCGGGTGGCTGAGGCGATCGTGGCGTTCGAGCAGCTGCTGGGCGACCAGCGCAGGGTCCTGGGCCCGGACGACCCCCAGACACTGGCCACCCGTGGCAACCTGGCCTCGTTGCTCGCCGGCTCGGGCCGGCTGGCCGAGGCGATCAGGGCGTACGAGAAGGTGCTGGGCGACCAGCGCAGGGTCCTGGGCCCGGACGACCCCCAGACACTGGCCACCCGCAACGCCCTGGCGTCGTTGCTCGGCCGCTCGGGTCGGGTGGCCGAGGCTGTCGCGGCGTACGAGCAGCTGCTGGGCGACCAGAGCCGTGTGTTCGGCCCGGAGGACCCCCAGACCTTGGCCGCCCGCAACGCCCTGGCGTCGTTGCTTGAAGGCTCGGGTCGGGTGGCCGAGGCGATCGTGGCGTTCGAGCAGCTGTTGGGCGACCAGCGCAGGGTCCTGGGCCCGGACGACCCCCAGACGCTGGCCACTCGCAATGCCCTGGCGTCGTTGCTCGCCGGCTCGGGTCGGGCGGCCGAGGCGATCGAGTCCTACGAGCAGCTGTTGGCCGACCGCACCCGGTTGTTCGGCCCGGACGACCAACAGACCCTAGCCACCCGCAACGCCCTGGCGAGGTCGCTCGGTGAGTCGGGCCGGGTGGATGAGGCGATCTCGGCGTTCGAGCAGCTGTCGGCCGACCGCACCCGGGTGCTTGGCCCGGACGACCCCGACACCTTGATCACGCGCAACAACCTGGCGGGGTGGCTGGGACGGTCGGGTCGGGTGGCCGAGGCGATCTGGGCATTCGAGCAGCTGTTGGCCGACCGTACCCGGTTGCTTGGCCCGGACGCCCCCCAGACCCTGGCTACCCGCAGTAACCTGGCGTGGTCGCTTGGCGAGTCGGGTCGGGTGGCCGAGGCGATCTCGGCGTTCGAGCGGCTGCTGGGCGACCAGAGCCGGGTGCTTGGCCCNNGGCCCGGACGACCCACAGACCCTGACCACCCGCAACCATCTGGCGGGGCTGCTCGCGGAGTCGGGTCGGTTCGCCGAGGCAATCACGGCGTTCGAGCAGCTGCTGGCCGACCGCACCCGATTGCTTGGCCCAGACGCCCCGCAGACCAGGACCACCCGCAACAACCTGGACTGGCTTGAGCAGCGCAAATCTGACCGATAGGAGGGTCACAAGGCGTGGGGTTTCTGGCCACGTCGGTCGAGCTTGGTGACATCGACGAGTCCCGGTGGCGGCAACGCTGTTAATGTCTCGCGCAGGCTGGCGCCTTGGTCAGTCTTGGTCGATGAGGACCCGGCGAAGGCCTCACCAAGTGCTGCGGCCTTCGGTCAGGAACTCATCGGTGAGCTGGCAGCCATCTGCTTTAGGGCAGAGTCGTGCTCGATGTCGAGGATCGGGCGTGCCTCAGCGCAGACCACGGCATCGCGGATGATGGTGAGCTCGTTGTCCTGAAGGGTTTCGCCCGATATCGACCAGTTCGTGGAACCCGATACTCGCCACAGGCCGTCCACGATCACCATCTTTCGGTGCATGATCGCACCCTTCTCTGACCTGCCGATGGCCACCGAGTTGCCAGTCATGTCGTTGGAGTACTTCGCCAACAGCGCCTTCTCATGGGCTCCGGCTGCCTGGCTCTGGTCCAGCGTGATCTGGACATAGATCGAGGGGTCCTTCAATGCGGTGTCCAGCATCGCAGCCAGGACATCATCGTCGAAACCATACATAGCCACCACGATTGAATTCGACACACTGGACACGACGGACTGCAGCACCTGCGGGACGTAGTCCTCGGGGCTGTAGAACGTCCTCATGTTCGCCGGGTAGCCACTGGGTGGGCCTGTCACCTTGAAGATGTCGAGATCGGTTATCGACAGGTCGTGGTGCCCGAGAACGGGCGCGTGGCCCGGGTCGGGTGCGGGGCTAGCCATCGAGGCGCACCGCAGCGCGGCTGCTGACCCTTTCATGCTCACTGTGGCCCATGCAGTCGATGTCAGGATCCACCACAACACTGCCTATGTGCATGTGCTCTCCTTAGGGTCGCTGATGACCTCAGGTAATGGCGGCTGGTCATCTCCGGGGCCGTGGTTTTGCAGTGCTCCCGTGTCTACTCCGGTCTCTGGGCCGGTGTCGAGCCTTATGGCCTGGTTGTTTGCGGGGTCGGGCGGTTGGTCCACGCACCTGACGGCTCATCTTGGTCTGTAGAACCGTTTGTGGTCATCGCTGGCTCATTTAGTTAGTATGCTTGACGCAAATGAATCAGATCACGGCACCGAGCTACAAGTGGATTGTCCTTTCGAACACGACCTTGGGCGTGCTGATAGCGACGATCAACTCCTCGATCCTTCTTATCGCTTTGCCGGACATCTTCCGCGGGTTGAACATCAATCCGCTGGCGCCGGGCAACTCGAGCTACCTTCTGTGGCTGATCATGGGTTACCTCGTGGTCACCGCGGTGCTCGTGGTCAGTTTTGGGCGCCTGGGCGACATGTTCGGGCGGGTCCGGATGTACAACGCCGGGTTCGCGATCTTCACGGTCTTCTCGGTCCTGCTCACCGCGACCTGGCTGACCGGCACCCCCGGGGTCCTGTGGCTGATCATCATGCGGATCTTTCAGGGCGTCGGGGGCGCCCTGCTGATGGGTAACTCGAATGCGATCATCACCGATGCGTTCCCGGTCGACCAGCGCGGACTGGCCCTTGGGCTCAACATGGTCGCGGCCATCGCCGGGGGCTTCCTGGGCCTGGT
>PMJN01000318.1:2300-4163 GCA_003157445.1 Micrococcales bacterium | reverse complement strand
GCTCGCGAGCAGCGGGCGATGTAGGGCATCTGGATGTCCTGTTCGCCCGCGAGCGCGGGGTGCGTCTTCACCAGTTGCCTCACTTTGGCGTCCAGGACCTGGCGTTCATTGGCTGCAAGAGTGATGACGTAGCTGCGGGAGGCCACGAGGTCGCAGAGGTCGTTTGGTGTGAAGTGGTAGGTCCACTCGAGGTCGAAGCGTTGCACGGGTCCGAACGGAGCTCCGACTCTCGAGCTGGCGCTGCGCATGTCCTGCTCGATGCCCGGGTGCATGATCTGTCCGAGCTGGGCTACCCAGTCTTCGCGCTCGTTGCGGATGTTCCACACCAGCCCGAGCCGGCCCCCTGGCGACAGGACGCGTGCTATCTCGGGCACTGCGCGCTCGACATCAACCCAATGCCAAGCCTGGGCGACCAAGACTGTATCGACAGCGTTGTCGGCCAGAGGGATCCTCTCCGCGCTACCCGCAAGGACCCTGACTCCTGGCAGAGCACGGGCGAACTGCTCCCGCATTCCGTCCGAGGGCTCGACGGCCACCACATCAAGGTCTCGCCCGACGAGCAGTCCGGTGAGCTTGCCCGTGCCCGCGCCCAGGTCAAGGACCTTGCGTGCGCCAACGGGCAGGAGCCAGTCGACTGCGTCCTGAGGGTAGGTAGGCCGACCGCTGTCATATCGGACAGATGCGGCACCAAAGCAATGAGCCTGAGCTGTGTGTTGATCGTTGAAGGCCATGGTCACAGTCTTGCGGCTGCGCCCCTGGGGTCCGTGTTGGGAACTAGGGATCAGTGTGGCCTCCTGGAACCGGCCGCGGGGTTGGCTCGTGATCAAAAGGGATCCGCGATCGTTCACCGTTGCGCAGACCAGAGCCAGCGCCCTCAGGTGATGTCGAGCTGAGCTGGCGCATCCAGGCTAGCCGGAACATGTCCTGGCGAAGCGGCGAGAGGGTGCAGGACATACTTGGCTTTATAGGCGCCGGGTCGGAGTCGGGTCGGAGCCGGTGCGGTTGCAGGTGTTGCCGGTGGCCCGCCAAGGCGGGGTGGACCGGCAACACCTGCATGCGGGATGGATCAGCCGAGCAGTGCCTCGATGTCGGGGCGAATCTGCTCGGGCGTGACGTTGGGCTCGTAACGGCGAACTACATTGCCATCCTTGCCGATGAGGAACTTGGTGAAGTTCCACTTCACTTCGTCGGTGCCCAGAGCCTCTGGCCGAGAAGCTTTCACGTGGTCATACAGAGGGCCGTTCGCCGGACCGAAGTCGCCCGGTGCCTGGGTGCGCAGATGAACAAACAGCGAATCTGCCAACGGCCCGTTGACCTCGATCTTGCTGAAGACCGGGAAGGTGACGTTGTACTGAGTCGAGCAGAAGTCTTGGATCTCCTGGTCGGTACCTGGCTCCTGGCCGCCGAACTGGTTGCACGGAAAAGCTAGTACTTTCAGCCCGCGGTCCTTGCCACTGAGGTACAGCGATTCCAGCGCTTCGTACTGCGGGGTCAAGCCGCACTTGCTGGCGACGTTGACGATGAGCAGGACCTGGCCCGCGAACTGCTGCAGGGTCTGGGTCTCGCCCGTGTCCGTGGTCACGGCGAACTGGTCAATGCTGCTCATAAAGAATCCTTTTTCTGGTGGCTGCTGCCCGGTCGGTCGGTCGATAGGCCGGCCAGGTTGACCTTGCGGTTCACGGTCGCTGTCACGGAGAGGGCCCGTTTCTGATTTTTTGTACCACCTCGGGGGGTGGCCCCCGCGTCGGCGTTGGTGTTGATCATCAGATGGAACCGCGGACTGGGACTGGGCATTCCAATGCCAGGACCTGCAGGTAATTCGCACAGCCGCCTCGCCGAAGGTGGTCGAGGCCGCCCGAACCA
>PMJN01000318.1:0-2227 GCA_003157445.1 Micrococcales bacterium | reverse complement strand
GCTTTGAGGTCGTCTTCCTCGAAGTACTTCTGCACGATGGCAACGCCCTCGCGTTCCTCGTGCTGGGTGTGACCCGACAGCACGGTGTCTAGCTCGTCGAGCCGGGCAGCGATCTGGTCCTTGTCTGAGCTCGCGGACAGGGTCTTGAAGTCCTCGTCGACGGCGCCGAGCACAGAAGNNTGGGGCGGATGACCGGCCACTGGAGAGTGTCCTCGCCCTCGTGATGCTGATGCAGAGTGATGGAGAAGAACTTGTACCGCCGGACCAGACCTTGGGTGGCCTTGGCGTCGCTGAGGTCTGCCTTGAGCAGGCCATCTCGCAGGCGGCCGATCTCGCGCGTGAACGCGCTGTGCATGTTGGTGTTCATGCTGGTGTCTTTCATTGCGGGCATGATCGGCTTTCCAATCGGAACGTAGTTGCGCTCGGTTTCTCGTACGTAAGCCGTCACGGCTCTAGGCGGCGGGCCTGTGATTCACTGTACGAGCAGGGCCTCTAGCGCTGTCAGGCGACGCCTTCAGGGGTGGTCACTGGCGGGGTTCATATGCTGCGCGCGCCACCAAGGACCCCTTGATCAGATCCGCCTGGGGCCTGCTGGCAACCCCGTGACCGCGGTGCTCGGGTGGTCGCGCACTGCGCTGGGCTCGAGCGGTCAAAGGGCGGCACAGGACGCTGAAGATATGCCTGAGCAATCGGATCAGGACTAGTAGTAAGACACAACGGCGAAGCCTCGACACAAGCCACCTCGGCACCGGCTACGGTCCTGATCGGCCATGTGCCCACCGCCTAACCCCGCGCGGGTGCTGCCGGCCAGGCGCGATCCCGGCCCTGCGGTATTAGCGGTCTGCCCGAGCCGAGCGGACTGGGCAGCGACCGGCGGCTCTCGGNNGCGATCGCGGCCCCGCTCAGGACGGCGAAGTCGAGCCAGTAGTTGGTGGGCCAGCCGATCAGCAGGCCGCGCAGCGCGGACACCTCGTAGCTGAGGGGGTTGACGGCGCTGATGGCCTGCAGCCAGGCCGGCATGAGCGCGATCGGGTACAGCGCGTTAGAGGCGAAGAACAGCGGCATGGTGATTGCCTGCCCGATCCCCATCAGCCGATCGCGCTTGAGCACGATTCCGGCGATGGTCATCGACAGGCAGGAGAAGAAGGCCGCCCCCAGCACGACGATGACCACGACCCCCAGCAGCCGCAAGGGGTTCCAGGTCATGGCCACCCCGAGCAGGGCCGCAACCACCACGACGACGACGGCCTGGGCCAGGGCTCGGATCCCGGCGGCGAATGCCTTGCCGGTGACCAGGGCCGCCCGCGGCGTCGGGGTGACCAGCAGCTTGGTCAGGATCCCGGCGTCACGTTCCCAGATGATCTGGATGCCGTAGAAGATCGCGATGAACAGCGCCGACTGAGCGATGATGCCTGGGGCGAGGTAGTCCAGGTAGGGCACGTTGCCTGTGGGAATGGCACGAATGCGGCTGAACGTCTCGCCGAAGACGACCAGCCACAGGACCGGCTGGACCGCCCGGGTGGCGAGCTCGGTGCGGTCGTGCCTCAGCTTCTGCAGTTCGACCACGCAGAAGGTCAGGACGCGCGAGGCGAGCAGATGGGCTCCCCGGATGGGCCGCTGGCCCTGGTCAGCCCAGGTGGATGGTGCGACGGGTGCTGCGGACATTGCGCAGCCCTCCTCTCTGGTTCTCCACGAGGTTGTCGCCGGTGAAGGTGCGGAAGACGTCCTCGAGGCTGGCCCCCTGCCCTCGGGCGGCCTTCAGCTCTTCTGGTCGGCCGGTGGCGCGCAGCTGGCCTAGGTGCATGAGCGCGACCCGGTCACACAGCGCGTCTGCCTCCTGCATGTAGTGAGTCGTCAGCAGTACCGTCGTGCCGTAGCGCTGCTGCATGTCGACGACTCGGGCCCACACGCTGTCACGCGCCATTGGGTCCAGTCCTACCGTCGGTTCGTCGAGCACGAGTACGGCCGGCCGGTTAACCAGGGCCTGGGCCAGCTCGAGGCGGCGCACCATGCCACCGGAGTAGGTCGACGCCAGCCGCCTGGCGTCTCCGGTCAGGTCGACCATCGCCAGGACCTCGTCAACGCGTTCTGTGCGCTCAGCGCGCGGGATGTCGAACAACCGGGCGAACCACATGACGTTCTCCCGGCCGGTGAGTGCTTCCTCGATGGACAGCTGCTGGGGGACGTAACCCAGCCGGCGGCGCACCGCCATCGCCTCGTGGCGCAG
>PMJN01000251.1 GCA_003157445.1 Micrococcales bacterium | reverse complement strand
AGCGCGCGAGGCGCCATCGGGGAGCACTGGTGGTCTCGGCGCTTCCTGGAGGTGCTGGAGTCCTTCGCGTTGGGGTCCCGGTTGACCCGCGGCAAGAACTACGCCCGACGGGGTCAGGTGGTGTCGCTGGAGGTGACCCCTGGCGCGGTCACGGCATCAGTGCAGGGTTCCCGCAGGACGCCGTACAAGGTATCGATCGCCTTGCCTGCCTTCAGCGAGCTGGTGTGGGCCAAGGTCGAGGTAACCCTTGCGGAGCAAGCGATCCACAGTGCCAGACTGCTCGCAGGGGAGATGCCTGACGACCTCGAGGAGGTCTTTCGGGCAGCCGGCGCGCCGCTGTTTCCTCAACGGGCCAAAGATCTGACCCTGAGCTGTTCCTGCCCGGACTGGGAGGTCCCGTGCAAGCATCTCGCAGCCACGTTCTATCTCCTGGCGGAGAGGTTCGACGACGACCCCTTCACTATCCTGCTGTGGCGCGGGCGCACCCGAGAAGCACTCCTGAAACGGCTTCGCGAGCTGAGGGGCGGCGATACCGCAGAGCTTGCGGTGGAGGCGGCGGTTACGGCCGAAGGTCCGCGGGTGGGCGCGATGATGGCGCTGGCTGATCTGGCCCTGGCTGATGGCGGTTTCTGGACCGGGGCGCCAGTCCCCGCGCTGCCCGTCCAGGTCCAGCTGCCGGTGGATCTGCTGCTGCGTCAGCTCCCTGTGCCGGGAACGCCTCTGGGTGGCCCGGACCTCGTGACCTACCTCGCTCCCTTGTATGCGGCCTTCGGAGAGTCGCCCGCTTGAGGGCGACGCTCGTTTGACGACCCTGAGCGCGGTTGGTCGACGAGGACGGGAGCGGCGTAGATCCTGCCATTGGCCCGTGCCCAGATCCGTGACCGAGAATCCACGGACTGAAGCGGGGCAGTGGTTGGCGTTGGCTGGGTGTCGGTCTATGAGGGTCCAAATGGGGGCTTCTCCTTCATGTTGTCGCTGGCCATGACGCGGAGAGCGGTTTCGGCACGGTGGCTCACCGTGGGTCGTCAATCGCTACCGTCATCGCCATGAGTGACGGCACCCCGAACGTTCGAGACGCGTCGGAGCCTGATGTCGAGGAGTGCGCAGCCATCTACGCCCCGTATGTCAGCGACACTGCGATTACATTCGGGATCGACCCACCGCTGACAGCTGAAATGTAATGTCAGCGCGCATCGCTGCCGCTGTGCGCACGCATGCGTGGGTCGTGCTGGAAGACGAGGGGCGGGTCGTCGGCTACGCCTACGGCGGCCCATACAAGGAGCGTCCGGCATATCGCTGGTCGTGCGAGGTCAGCGTCTACCTCGAGCTTGGCCGACGGCGTACTGGCGGCGGCCGTGCGCTCTACGACGCGCTCTTCCTCCGTCTGGCCGAGCGCGGTTTCCGCACCGCGGTCGCGGGCATGACGTTGCCAGACGAGAGGAGCGTCGGTCTGCACCACGCCATGGGGTTCGAGCCCGTCGGAACCTACCGGCGCATCGGCTGGAAGCACAACGCGTGGCACGACGTCGCCTGGGCCCAGCGGACGATCGCCACAGGCCAGGACCCGCCCGCTGACCCCAATTGACGTGTTCTCGAGCCCGGCGCGACGGCGATCCTGGCACGTACAGCGGCGACGCGTTCGTCTCCCGGATGCCCAAGGATGTCCGGACGCATCCAAAGCCAAGCCTCGTTGTCCGTAGGATCCCTCACCGAACAAAGACACACGCCCATCGCGACATGTGCGGTAGTTGGGCTGAGTCCGTGGCCGCCGATCCATGCCATCGTGGGGGGAACCCCAGAAGGCGTACCGGGACCTGCCGCCTCGGCGAGAGACGACGCGATGGCGGCATCTGTCAGGTGGACCGAGAGGATGAATGGTAATGCGGAGGTCTGCGACGGTGATCACCAGCGCCGCCTGGTTCGTGCTCACCGGCGGGGTCGGTGCCGTCCTCGTTCCGTGGTGGCTGACTGGTTGGCGGTTGAGGCGCCCACTTCCGTACTGGTCCGTGGCCGAGGCGGTGGGCATCCTGCTGATCGTCGCGGGCCTGATCCCGGCGGTTCACGTCTTCGTTCAGTTTGTGCGGGCAGGCGGGACACCGATGCCGGGCGCGATGACCGGGCGCCTGGTGGTGACAGGCTTCAACCGGCACGTGCGCAACCCGATCTACCTGGCGGCGATAACCATCTTCGTCGGGGAGGCCCTGCTGTTCGGGCAGCTCAGCATGCTGCTCTACGCGATCGCGGTGTGGGTCGGGGCCGCCGCCTTCGTGCGCTGGTACGAAGAACCTGCGCTGGCCGCCCGATTCGGGGCGCACTACGAGGCCTACCGTCGCGCGGTGCCCGCCTGGCGTCCCCGGTTATGCCCCTGGACCCCCGACGATCTGGGCACTCGCGACGACGGGACCGGCGCGGGGATCTGAGCCGCCGACGGCCACGACGCCTTGCCGGTTTAGGCGCTGAGGATGTCGATGGCCGGTCAGCGGGTGCGGACCCGCACTGACAGCGCAAACAACGCGGCGACGGCGAGCATCCCGGGAAACGTCTAACCCGGGGGCGGTCCTGCCTTGCCCGCGGCAGGCCGGTTACCCCGTGACGTTGCCGGCGGGCTACCCGCCTTCATCGTCGTCCCGATTTACACAAGCATCGCAGCACTGGCGGCATATCAGCGCTCTCGCTCGCCGGTCATTGGACCCCTGCCGGGTCGTCGAGGCAGGACGACGGCGGGAGGCTCCCCTGGTGTTGAACGGCGCGGATCGCTGGAATGGCCAAGCAAGATCCGGTGGTTGCTTGTCGCCTTCCGCCGTCTCGATATCAGCGGAACGGCTAGCGGGCATGCGCCGAGGTTGCGCCGACCTGGAACAAACCTGACTTTCGTCGTTCCGTAGCGGGATCGCTGAGTTCACTTGCCGAGAGCAGAAAAGCCCTTGTAAACCATGAAGGCTGGCCACACGATGCCCTGGAGCACCGCGAACAGGTGTCCCCAGAAGGTGTCGGCCTGTTGCCAGAAGAACACCCACGCGCCGAACATGCCTAGTCCGTAGAGGGCGCCACCACCCGCGGCCGCACCGGCGTTGTTGTTGCTCACGTTGACCCCACCTCTCATCGTCGACTCTCGGCGTCCTCGCTGGCACATTCGCGCCCGAGACTTGAGCCCGGGCGGTCTGCACACTCAACACTGCCATCCTGGCACGACCTAGCGGCAGACTCCTCGTGTTGAGCAGGGACCGTCGCCGACTGTAAGCGGAACGTCCACCGTCCCGATTGCCGAACCACAAACAACGCAAATTGGCCTTGACCGGGTGGCGTGGCCGATCACCTTCTGCTGTTTCGTATCGGGATCCTCCTGCAGTGACCGTAGATTCGGCGGTTTGGACTGTCGCTGGTCTCCGGTTGCCGTTTCGCCATCAGGACGGTGGGCGGTCGACAAGAAAGCGTCATCAACGACCCGAATTGAGTGCGTCTGCGGATCCAACGATTGGGTCTCAGTCTTGAAAGTCAGTACATCTAGGCGACCCGGAACACCGGATGATCCTTGGGGTCGGGCAACTTCGTGAAGTACGGCCCTATGTGGCTCCCCGCGACCTCGCGGTACTTGGCGATGATGTCCCCTCGTTCATCGACTGGGACCTCGCTCGCGTGGAAGACCTCGGTCTGCCCCTTGCTGCGCAACTCGCCCTGGCCGGCGGTTCGGAGATTTCGGACCCAGTCGGACTCGCCATATGGGGAAACCAGATAGCGGCTCTGGCCGACCTCGACGGGAATGACCGGGACCTTGCGAGGCTCACCGGTGCGGCGACCAATCACGGTGAGGGTGGCGACGCCGCGGGCGCTCATCCGCATTGCCAGCGGATTGGCCAGGTGCCGGGTGAAGGCTGGTGGCTTCAGGTATGTCATGGCGATCCTTTCGGTGAGTGAATCGGTTCACTGAGGTTGCCTCGGCACCGGTGGGTACGTCGGTGTCGTGCGCGGCAGAACGTGGACATCCGCGTTGACGCGCCCGGCGATTGTGTGCACCCGGTATTTGTCGGGAGCTCAGCGACGGCCCGTCCGAAGCCCGTCGAACAGTCGGTGATCAGAAAGACGTTCGCCGTCACCGCACCCTCTTCTCCATGGTGTCCGCCCCCAGCGGGGAGGGTGCGGGCTGCACCACCGGCACGTGTGCACTGCTTCGTCCGAGTCGGTAGAGGTTCCAGCCGACGGCGCCCATCCAGATCAGCGGGAGCACCGCAGCGATGCCGTAGAAGCCTTCGAAGACCATCCTCAGCGCCTCGGCGGAGATGCCGAGGACGCCGGCGGCGACGCCCAGGTAGGCCACGGCCTTGGGGAAGACGCCCTTCAGCATCACGATGGAGACGATCAGCAGACCGACTGTTGTCAGCGGGCCCACGACCACCGTGGTGCGATTCTGGGCGATCAGGGTCTCGGCGGCCGTCGCAAAAGCGACGCGTCGGGCGGGATCAGCAGTGGCCGTGAACTGTTCGCTCAGATAGACCAGTGCGGGAGCTCCGGTGGTCGTGGTCGGGATGGCCAAAGTGAGCGCCCAGGCGCTGCCCCCGACCACCGCACCCAACGCCGCGAGACTCTTGTCCAAGTGTTTGAGGGCCGGATAGAGAGCGAGGTAGGTGACCATGGCGAAGACGCCGGGGACCAACCAGAGTTGCTGGTAGACGATGTAGAGGGTCCGGTGGGCTGCGATGTAGCTCAGTGTGGCGGTCCCGCCCACCGTCGGCGGGGGCGGAGTGGCGATGGCGAGAATGATGGCAGCGACAGTCATCGCCACGACGATCCAGGCGGAAATGCCGCCAATCCGGTAGAGCAGGTGCCACGACGGGTCTGGTCCTGCGACTCCCACACTATGTGACCTGTCTGTGTTCATGGGTCTGACCATTTTGATCACCGTTCTCCCGTTCTGCCCTGAGATGACCGGCGAAGCTCAGCGGCGAGCAGTCGCGGAGCGAACCGTGGCGTGAGGTGGCGATGCATGCCTCATCGTCAGAATCGATGATCGCCAAACCCTCGTCCGGTCTTGACGCGGTACACACCGTTCGTGGCTATCCCCGGTCGGGATTCCGCTGTCGCCATCGGCTTTCTACCCCCGAACTCAACTCGTACCGAACACGCCCGCGTTACAACAAACAGATGTCCACGACACTCGCCTTCTCACAAAGGTGCCCATGGTCTCCCGAGGCAGGGAAGGGACCTTGGTCCCATGAGCGAAAGTGAGCCACGCGTCGACTATTACGCAAGACCACACAACCGGAGACGTCAAAAGGGCGCGGGCTGGTCGTAAACACTCGCATTCTCGTAGCCACTGATCGGGCCTGGTCGCCACTTGCGTGGGTCCGCCCCCTATTGCCAAGGCGTGACCGGACGCATCGGAACCGAGTCCGCTGTCCGTAGGACGATCCTTGGCTGTGGGACGACATGAGGCGGCGGTGAGCGGTGGCAGATGCCCCGGTGAGCGTGCCACATATTGCACCGGGCTGCAGCCGACGTGCCGTGATGCTTCATGACGATGAACGCCCTGAGCGCGAACCCCTGCGCGGACCCGACCGCGTAGGCAACCCTATTGCTGGTTGCGATCACCGCCGTGATCGCCGCGATCGGCACATGGCAGGCGTTCCTGACGAGACGTGCGCTTCAAGCTGCAACCCAAGACGCACGTGAACTGGCTAGGGCTCGCCTTGATCAGCGAGGGCCATCGGTGACACTCACTGCCGAAGCTGCGGCAGCCTCCACAAGGGCATGGGTTGTCGAGATAGACCCAATCGTCCAGTATCTTCTCCCGGTGATCTCCGATGCCTGTTCGATCACGACCCTTGAGTCCAGCGATTCTTGCAACTGCTGGCTCAGCTGCTCCTGCTGGCGCCGCATGGACGCGTTGACGACATAGTTGGTCGCCACCTCGGCCAGCACCCAGGTCACTGCCATGTCCCTGTCCGACCATTCCCGCGGCTCGCTTGGGTAGAGGTTGAGGGTCCCGATGATCTTGTCGTCAAGCCGCATCGGGACGGCCGCTACGCCCACCACATTCAAGCCTCTAGCGCTGGCCGAGAACTCGGGCCAGCGGGTCGACTCCTCCCGCAGGTCCGACACCATAACCACCTCACCGGTGGCGTACGCCTCTCGGCTCGGACATTGGTGCCGGTGGATCTGATCACGCTCCATCTCTCCGGAAGTCTGGAGCGCCTTTGTCACGTCCCACACGGGTCGTCGGCCATCGTGATCTCGCTACGGAAGACACGTAGCACCAAAGCGACGTTCTCGGTGAACTCAGTAAGGGTTGACTCCAGGTCGTAGCGCGCCGGCAGAACCGCAAAGGACCCTGACAACGTCTTCAGAAACAACGGCTGGTCATACATCTCGGGCGTCCCTCGGCTCACGCCACCGGTTCGGCGGCTCACCGCGACGCGGGACCGATATCAAAAAGGATCGTGCGTCACCGCTCAAGCGCCACATGCGCGCAAGCGGGTGCACGTCGTCGGGGTGCTTCGGACGGGCATCACCGCTGGTCAGACGCTCAGGGGCGTTGGCTGACGGCGGCAGTTTCTGCGTATTTGTGGGCTTTGGTAGTAGTTCCGGATGGCGCCCTCATCAAGCATGCGAGCGAGTCCCGGTAGCCCAACGCCGACAGGGCGCGCCGGAACCAAATCCCTGTCCGCAGGACGATGGCGAATGCGGGCAGGGCTAGGCCTACTCGTTGTGGATCGCTCGAGCGGGTTGGATCGGGTCGTGGAGCGAGGATTAGACCGAGGGAGTCACCAGGTGGATGGGCTCGTCCAGTGGCTTGACCCGCGGGTCGCCTTCGTCGGCAAAGTAATCGCCCTTGATGGTGGTGTCTATGCCGGCCGGGGTCTTCAGCGCCCGGAGCACGAGGGTCGATGCGGTGGCCACGATCACGTTGATTACGAACGCTGTCAGGGCTATGTAGCCCAGCTGTGCCAAGACGGGAATCAGCGCCAGCGAGCCGGCGAAGTGTTGCGTGCCGCCGCCCAATGTTGGCTTCACGACGTTATATGCCGCCACGGTGCCGTAGATCATGCCGACTGCCCAGCCGGCGATCAGGGCCCAGCGGTGGAACCAGCGCGTGTACAGACCGAAGACGATCGCAGGGAAGGTCTGCAGGATCCAGATGCCGCCCAGGAGCTGGAAGTTGATGGCGTTCTGCTTGTCCATGGTCAGGACGAAGACGAGGGCCACAAACTTGACCGCAAGCGACACCCTCTTGCCGACCTTCGCCTCCTGAGCCGGGGTAGCCGACGGCTTGAGCCACTCGCGATAGATGTTGCGGGTGAACAGGTTGGCCGCCGCGATGGCCATGATGGCTGCCGGCACCAGGGCGCCGATCGCGATCGCAGCAAAGGCAACACCGGCGAACCAGGATGGGAACATGTCCTCGAACAGCTGGGGGACGACCAGCTGCGGGTTGGGCACGCCGTCCAGGCCGATCGGTTTGGTGCCAGCCGCGATCGCGACCCACCCCAGCAGCGCTAGCAGCCCGAGCACAAAGCTGTATGCCGGCAGGATGGCAGCATTGCGGCGGATCGTGTTGCGCGACTTGGAAGACAGGGTCGCGGTGATCGAGTGCGGGTACATGAACAGCGCCAGGGCCGAGCCGAGTGCGAGGGTTGCATAGGCCCAGTACTGGGTGGCAGGCGGGATGTAGGCGCCGGTCGGTTTGGCCGGAGTGAGCTTGCTNNCCGTCTTTGACGAACGCGATGATTGCCGGTGCTCGCAGACCCGATGAGTAGGTATAGGCGGCAAGGACGGCGAACGCGATGAACAGAGGCAGGTCCTGGGCGATGACGTTGCCGGAGCCGCCGAGGCCGATGACCTCCAGGACCGCCTGGATGCCGACGAGCTGCAACGCGATGTAGGGCATCGTGGCTAGGATGCCGGTGACCGCGATTACTAGGGACAAGCCGCGCGATCCGTAGCGGTTGCCGACGAAGTCCGAAGTGGTGACGAAGCCGTGCCGATGGCTGACCGACCACAGCCGCGACATGAAGATGAAGATGATCGGGTAGAGCACGATCGTGTAGGGGACCGCGAAGAACCCGTTGACCGAACCGAGCGCGAACATCGCAGCAGGGACGGCTATGAACGTGTACGCGGTGTAGAGGTCACCTCCGAGCAGGAACCAGGTGACCCAGGTGCCGAAGCTGCGACCGCCCAGGCCCCATTCATCCAGGCTCTCCATGCCGGCGTGACGCCACTTCGAGGCCATGAAGCCCATGACCGTGACGAGCGTGAAGAGAGCGATCAACACTGTGAGGGCCACAACGTTGACGCCCACATGGTCGTTCGTTGTTGCCAGGGCAAGGGTGTTCATCGACCTGCCTCCTGATCCTTCGGGGCGTCGGAGGTCATCTGCCGGTGTGGGCGCGCTTTAAGTACGAGTCGATAGGCGGTATATGTGCAGGCGGAGCAGAGGAAGACCCACAAGAACTGGTACCAGATGAAGAACGGGAACGCGCCCAGCTTGGGCTCGATCCTGGCGTAGCTGCTGACCCACATCAGGGCGACGATCGGTAGGAGCAACAGGACGCCGGCGACAGTCATCAGACTTCTGTTGGCCGGCGGAATGGTGTCGTGATCCACGTATCCAGGAGTGTCGTGATCTTGGCTGTTTGGCAAGAGGAACCTCTGCGTGTGATGTGGGCCACATGGTTGAAGCCGATTCCGAAGAGTACGTACCCGCCTGTGCACCTTTGAGCGATTTGCGCAGTGGTGCTGCTCTTCGGTCGTTCGGTGCGGGCAGCGGCAAAGTGGAAGCCCAAGACTGCGATAGTTGTGGAGCTCCCCACCCGGTGGGCTGACTCGCTGCCGCTCCAGTGATCGCCAGAATCGTGCCCCTGTCTGGGGAGCTCTCGGCGAGCCTCATACGGGCGGACCACAATAGGAGGAATGCCCTTCGAGCTGGCTACTCTGGGACGGCTTCGGGGGCTGCGGGCCGGATGTTGGCGTTGTGGTGGAACATGTTGTCCCAGGTCGCCTTGATCGCCGCTACCCGGTCTGGTTTCCCAAGAAGATACTCAGCGCGGTCGCCGATGCGGTCGCAGTTCTGGTCGCCGGCGCAGCCGCGCTCTCATCTGGTCACGTTCTCCTGGGTACGTGCAAAGGGTGATTTCCGATCTCAGCGCGATTGGCGAGTGCTGAGGCCGGGCGTTCCCTCGGTCTGCTCACGACCGGAGAAGCGGCCCGGGTGCACGTGCGGCAAGCGTGCTCTTCAAAGGTTCCAACTCATGGCGGCCGAAGATGTCGTCTTCACTGGGTGCGCGACCGCCGCCGCTGGCGCCAGCCGTCTGCCAGCCGGCGCATTAGCCACCGCCCAGCGCTTCTCAAGCTGACCGCCTGAATTCGCCGATCCCTCACCGAACAAGGAGGCGCGCCCGTCGCGGTAAAATACGTGAATTCACTTGTAGTGGAAGCGCGCCTGCAGGATCACGAGGTCGTCGCTATCGACGAGGTAGACGAGTCGGTG
>PMJN01000234.1 GCA_003157445.1 Micrococcales bacterium | reverse complement strand
CACCATCATGGAGACGAACCTGACCATCCAGGGCAACCGCCTCAACGTGATCTCCAAGAAGGTCACGAGCTGGGCAGCGATCATCGCCGTGCCCACCGCCATCACCGGGTTCTACGGCCAAAATGTGCCCTACCCAGGATTCGGCACTCCCGGCGGGTTTCTCGCCTCCAGCGTCCTGATAGTCGTCCTGTCAGGCGGCCTCTACGCCACCTTCAAACGCAAGGACTGGTTGTAGCCAGGACACCAGGTTCGCCACGACGGCAAGGATGCTCACCCCAGGCAACGCTCGACCTGGCCGACTGGGCACCGACCAGGCGATCAAGAACGTGCTCTCTTGTGACCGCGAGGCTAACAACCAACGCCGGTTGAACGCCACCAACCGCCCAAGGTGATGACAAGCTCACGCAGGATCGCCCGGCGTTGACGTGTCGCCGGCCCAGACGAGCAGGGCTAGGTCGGCCAACCCCCCCCATGATGGAGCCATGAGTCTTCCTGAGCGCTCAGCGCGCAACATAATGGGTGAGGCGCTGCAGGAATGTGGCACGGACCCGATGACCGGCTTCTATCGTGACGGCTGCTGCAACAGCGGCCCGCAGGACTTGGGCAGCCACACCGTATGCGTGGTGGTCACCGCTGATTTCCTGGCGCATCAGCGGCGGGTGGGTAACGATCTGTCCACACCGCGCCCTGAGTACGCCTTCCCCGGCCTGCAACCGGGAGACCGCTGGTGCGTGGTCGCCAGCGGCTGGATGCAGGCCTACCTGGACGGTGCGCCAGCACCGGTGGTCCTGGCAGCCACCCACCAGCGAGCCCTTGACGTGGTGCCCCTAGCAGCCCTGCAGAAGAATGCGATCGATGTCCCCATCGACCCGGGAGACCTCATCTGAGGCACGCCAGTGTGCTCAGCCGCCCATCATGGAATGTCCCATCCTAAGATCGGCAACGCCCGTCCGCGCCGCGAGCAACCAGTTGGCGCTCGTGGCGATGAGGTCTCCAAGAGATGGCTCTCATCACGGTTTAGACCCTGCTGCCTTCTTGACATCCTCCCGGCCATGAGGTGACCAGGACTGCGACTGCTATCCGCCGCCGACATGTGGGTTCGCCCTTGACCGGCAGGCCCAAAACTGCCAAGTCTGCCCGCGCCGGCGCGCCAGCACCTGGCGCGGTTCGCTGCCTGGTCCAACAACTTGCAAGCACAACAGATTTGCTTATCGCCGCCCATCGGTGAACCTGCAGCCCTGCACCGACAGCCGCAAGGTCTTCCTGCCGGCCCGAAACGACCCGGTTTGCCCTGAGGAGCGAGCCGATGATCTGAGGCTGACGTTGGGCACCGACAGCCTGCGGTTCGGACTGTGCCAAGGGCCAACTTCGCGGTTTCGTCAACGTGAGACCTCGCGGGAAGTTAGGATGGACTGGAGTACGACGGGATTGGAACGAAGGAAGCAGAGGTCCTTTCAACATCGGGACCAGAGACGCAACCTGCGCGCACCGCCCTAACAATGACAGCGTCCGCCACATCTTCAGACTGTGGGGGACGCTGTTTTTGTCCGGTGGAGGGCAGATTCTCTGCTTTGGGCCGTACACGTGGCCAACCTGCTCCTATCGCCAAGTCTGAGGAGGGTCGGGCCGTCTACGCCCGATGCGACCGGCAGCCCGATGGCGCCGCCTGCTGCACGTAGCGGCCCAGGGTGAGGCTGTGCGAGGTGGGTGAATAGCCAACGACGGGGCCCGGGCAGGAGCCCTCTGCTCTCTTGGCCACCAATCNNCCTGACTTACTCCGCGTACCCGTCGAGCAGTTCGCGTGAGGGCATCTCCTCGAGTTCACCCTTTGAGTATTTCTGAGAGAACTCAGGCTGCGCTTCTCCGGAGGCCACGGTGCTGGCGTGCTCTGTGTTCTCCTGCATGATTGGGCTCATGATCGTTCTCCCTGGTATCTAGGTGCTGGGCCGATCTACCCCAGATGATGGGCGGGCTGTCCACGATGTCGTGATGGACAGTTTCGCCGTGCCTGTGGGTGGCTCGGGCAAGTCCCGGATGGACTCTTCAATATCAACTTCTCTGATACCAACTTCTCCCCGTACAGCGCACTGGAGAAGCCACCCAAGGTGCAGTGTTCGCCCACCTCGTTGTTCATGGCTGGGAATTGACCGGGCTCAGGATAAGGACACTCACCTGACGCGGGCCCCCGGGTGGCTCTGGTAGCGCTCCAGCACCTGGCCCAGGGCGTCGACCACGCGCGGGTCGTACTCGTAGCCCAGCCCCAGATGGATCCGCTCCATCGCCGCGGCGCGTCGGGTCACGGTAGGGCGGCTTCCCGCCATGTCGTCATAGGCGTTGCACACCTTGATGATTCGGCTCGCCAGCGGCAGGTCCTCGCCCAGCTCGCGCACGTGACGGTATGACGTGGTCTGTGCCTCCAGGATGACCGCCACGTTGTCCAGCACACCCGTCTGACGCACGATCTCCGCACCATCATGAGCAATCCGGCGCTGATCGGCCGGCGCGGCCAGCACGGTGGCGCCCCCGGGGATCGGCTCGCTCAGGGAGACCTGTCCGATGTCGTGCAGCAACGCGGCATACTCCAGATCGAGCACGTCGCGCTCAGACATGCCCAGCTGACGCCCCATGGCCAAAGAGAGCTCGGCCACCCGGGCCGCGTGCCCCTGCTCGGTGTACCCGCCGAACTCGGTCAGCCGCGACAAGGTCCTGATGGTCTGCCCGTAGGTCCGCCGGATCGCGCTCTGTCGCCGCACGGCAAACTGCGTCAGCACCAGCGGGAACAGGAATAGCGGGATGGCCACCACGCCCAGCGGTCGCTCGGCCAGGGCGACGAGTGCACCGGTAGCGCTCAGTGCTGCCGTCAGGCCGAACGCGGCCATGAACTCATCCTGGAAGGTCCGCCGGAACGGCGCGTGCGCGCGGGCCGCCCGCACCAGGGTCAGCAAGAACACCTCGACGGTGAGTGCGAACGCCGAGATGACCACCATGACCAGGGCGAGCAGGTCTGGTGGCCAGCTAGCCTGCAACTCCAGCACCGTACGACCGCCCGAGATGGGAATCTCACGAAAGAGCAGCGCCGCGACCGTGATGCCCAGCAGGCTGGTGGCCAGCGATGATAGGCGGATAGGTCGCCTGCTGATCAGGCTGGGCACCAACCCCAAGCCCATCGCGACCGCGGTAACCGCCACGACCAGTGAGCTCCCGTAGCCCGCCGGCGTGCCTTGCGGGCACGCCACGGTCATCGCGAATGCCAGAGCTGCGGCCGTGGCCAGCGGCGCAGTGTGGCGGGTGCCCTCCTGCCTGACCCGAAACGCCTCGCCGACCACAATCGTGACGAAGAAGACGCCCATCATGGGCAGCAGCGGGGCCAGCGGGTACATCGACGGTTGCCGCAGGCGCACTCTGACCACCGCCACGGCGCTCACGGTCAGAGCGACGGCCAGGACCCCGCTGGCAAACTCCAGCGGCAGCGCCCTCATCCGGTTCCTGGCCCGGACTCTCACGTCGCCTTCTCCGTGTCGCTCAGCCCAGCCATGAGGTCGGAGGCGGCCGGGTCGTCGTGGTCGAACGCCCGCCCGGCAGTGACCATCAGCGCGGGCTCAAGCCTGGTGGGTTCCCAGTCGTGACGGGCCAGGCCCCGCTCCAGCGCGGCGACAATCGACGGGTCCAGTTGGGTCCCGGCACGCTTGTGCAGCTCGGCGAGCGCCGCCTGGACCGTGTACGCATCACGGTGAAATCGCGACGTGGTCAACGAGTCGAAGGCGTCGGCGACCGCGATGATCCGCGCAAGAAGAGGGGTGTCCTGCCCGCGCAGGCCGTCTGGATAGCCTCGCCCGTCCATCCGTTCGTGATGATGCAGGATCGCCGCGGTGGAGGAGCCCAGGAACTCGATGCCACCCACCATCTCCACGCCACGGGCCGCGTGGGCTGCGATGCTGGCCAGGTCCGGCTCGGAGAGGTGGTCGGCTTTGTGCAGAACCCGGATCGGGACGGCGAGCTTGCCGATGTCATGCAGAATCCCGGCAAAGCGCAGGGCTTCGGTGTCCTGATGGCTCAGAGCCAGCGACCCGGCCATCATGTCGCAGAGACTGGCCACCCGCTCGCTGTGACCCCGCGTGTACAGGTCCTTGGTCTCCACTGCGGCGACCAGTGAGCTGAGTGTGCGCTCGTGGGCGCGCTGCTCGTCGCCGTACTGCACAAAAGCCCAGCGCGCCACGAACAGAGGCGCCAGAATCAGCACTGCGCTTGCGGGTCCGACCCCGGCCGGTACCCAGAGGATCACGAACAGGAAACCGATCAGACCGTAGCCGATGTATGCCGGGCCGGAGGTGCCCAGCATTCCCAGGACGAACCGGCGCATCGGGGTGCCCTGGGTCAGCCGAACGATCCCCGACAGGATCACGGCGTTCAGCAGACAGATCACCACGTCGGCCAACATCAGCGGCACACCCACGTGCAGCACCAGATACCAGACGCCACCGTGTGTGCTCACTTCACTGGCCCCGCCGGCCAGCAGNNTAGACGAACCCGCCAGCAGCACCGATCGCCGAGGTCATGCCGATGTTGAAGGCCCGCACCTCGAGGCGCTGCTTGTCCAGCACCACCAGATAGGTCACCGCGCCAACGGCCGCCGCACCCAGCGGGCCGGTCAGGGCCACCGCAGCAAGCAGGATGATGCTGGCGAAGGAGAAGGTGATGCGCCCGCCGACATTGCGCTCCTGGGAGGCCGAACCCAGCACGCCCAGCACGCCCAGCACGACCAGGGTGACCGCGTCGTTGTCCTGGGGGGCGCCGAAGTAGCTCAGCGGGTCGGTTCTCCAGGCCAGAAGAGCCAGGGCGAGCGCCAGGAGCAGAACCGCTGCGATGTAGGCGGATACGGCAAGGGAAGGGACGCTCACGGTCTGTGAGCGTCCCTTCGAACCCGTATCGTTCACTTGACCCAACCTACCTTCGGGTCAAACAAAAACCGGGGAACTAGCAGATTGGTGCG
>PMJN01000388.1 GCA_003157445.1 Micrococcales bacterium | reverse complement strand
GGCGAGCGCAATAACGTCATGGCGCCTGATCCGCGCGCCCTCGTTTCGGGCCAGCCGACGGGCAAGTCCCACGTGGCACTGGGCAGCCCGAGCAGCAAACGTGGCCATGGAGGGGTCAATGCCATCTCGACGCACCAGCAGCGCAGCGACCGCCTCGACCGGGGGCGTGCGAAGCCGAACGTGCCTCGAGCGTGAACGAATCGTGATGATCACGTCCTCAAGCGAAGGAGCGCACAGAATCCACACAGTCCGGTCAACCGGCTCCTCCAGCGCCTTAAGCAACGCGTCAGCGGCTCGCTCGTGCAACCGGTCTGCGTCCTCGATGACGATCACCCGCCAGCGCCCGACGGAAGGTCGCCGCGCAGCCAGCTGGACCAGATCGCGCGCGAGCGCCACCGTCAGGGTGAGACCTTCTGTGGCGATGACCTCGACGTCGGCGTGTGTGCCTTCCAGCGCTGTGCGGCACTCACGACACGTGCCACAGCCGCCGTCGGGGCACTGCAACGCGGCCGCAAACGCTTTTGCAGCAACGGACCTGCCCGATCCAGGGGGGCCGGTGAGCAGCCACGCGTGGGTCATGGCGCCCGCCTCGGTGACGGCTCGATTCAACGTGGCCACAGCAGACTCCTGGCCGATGACGTCGTCCCAGACGCTCACCGCCCCACCCCCGCCATCATGGCGACCCTGACTCGCACGCGTTCGCGTACCTGCTCTGGTGGCAGCTCGCCGTCCACGACCAGGTAGCGATCGGGATCGGCGTCGGCGAGGGCCAAGAAGAGAACTCGGACGGCGCCGTGGAAGTCTGCGGACTCGGACTCGAGGCGGTCGTGGACCCCGCCGCGCCGGGCCCGGCCGACGTCAGCCGGCAGGTCGATCAGGACCGTGAGCGTGGGCACCAGGCCGCCTGTAGCCCAAACGTTGAGCTCGCGAACCTCGTCCACCCCGAGGTCACGCCCTGCGCCCTGATAGGCGATCGAGGAGTCGACGTAGCGATCGGTGATGACGACCTCGCCACGCGCCAGCGCGGGCAGGATCAGGGTCTCGACGTGGTGGGCCCGGTCCGCGGCAAACAGCAGAGCCTCCGCCCGCGGGGCCACGTGGTCACCGTGAAGCACGAGCTCACGAACGGTGCGGCCGAAAGGCGTGCCGCCCGGCTCGCGCGTGACGACCACGGTGTGACCGAGCTCCTCGAGCCACGCACTCAGCAGCTGAGCTTGAGTGGACTTGCCCGCTCCGTCACCGCCCTCAAATGCAATGAATACCCCGCCCAAGGACAACGACGGCTCCGGCTGGCTCACGCCTCTGAGCCTATGTCAGAGCACCCACAGGGTCCCACCCAGTGGTGGGCCAGCCGAGGGTGTGCCGTGCTCCGGACCTCTGAGGTGCAAGGCACGGCATGCCGCCTTCTAGGACTGCTCGCCCGCGCGCGCTGCCTTGTCGGCGTTTGCCTGGATCGCGTCGCAGACGTACCGCGCCATCCCTGGACGGATGTTCTCATAGTTCTTCGCGAACCTCGGGTCCGCGACGTACATCTCACCAAGATTGCGATGGATCTCCGGGGTGATGTCGTAGAACCACCTCTGGATGTGCAGCCGGTGCTGCTCTGCAGCACCCATGGCCTGCGCGCTGGTGGCCGGCAAGCCAGCATCCATCAAGGCCACGAACGCCGTGTTGGACTCCTCGACCTCGGCCTGGATCCGCGTCCAGTCTTTCTTGGTGCGCTCGGACATCCGCCTCTGCGAATCCTGCCAGGTCTCGGTCTGCCCCCACACCTTCTCGGCCTCCTCGGCGTGCTCATCGGAGAAGCCGTCGCCGAACAGCTCTTTCTGCTCTTCCCGGGTCAACTTGTTACCTGACATCTCTTGCTGGATGGACTTGCCGGCTCCGCCATCGCCCTCGATGGCGGTGAGTAGCTCTCGCGAGGACAGGGACGGCTGCGGCTGGGTGACGCCTCTGAGCCTATGTCAGGGCGCTCACAGAGCCCACTCGGTGCTGCCAACTGCGCGCCATGCCGTGCCCCGCACGCAGGTGCGGGGCACGGGTGTCCGACCGTCTAGGAGTGCTCGCCTGCGACGGCGGCTGCTCTGTCGGCGTTCGCGTGGATCGCGTCTCGGACATACTGCGCCAGCCCGGGGGCGATGTCCTCGTATGTCTTGGTGAACCGGGGGTCCGTGACATACATATCGGACATGCCCTTGTGCATCGGGTAGGGCACTGGATTGAACCACTTCTCGATCAAGACACGGTGCTGCTCCGCTGCGGCCATGGCCCGCTCGCTGGTTGCGGGCTCACCGTCGTTCATGGCCGCGGCAAGCTCGACGGTGTTGGCAACACTGTCGGCCTTGATCTGCTGCCACTGGTCCTTGGTGTACTCCGCTGCCCGACGCTGCGACTCCTGATACCCCTTGGTGTCCCCCCAACGCTGCTTGGCCTCGTCGGCGTAGTCATCGGAAAAGCCGTCGCCGAACAGCTCTTTCTGCTCTTCCTTGGTCAACTTGATACCTGACATCTCTTTCTCCAGTGCTTGGTCGATAGCCGTCACGAGATCGCGCATCTCATCAAGGCGGGACATGACCGCTTCGCGTTGACGACGCAGGTGCCCGCCCAGGTCAGCTGTCGGGTCGTCGAGCAGGAGAGCGATCTCCTGAAGGGCAAACCCGAGCCGGCGATAGACGACCACGTGCTGTAGGCGCGTGATGTCCTTGCTGTTGTACAGCCGGTAGCCAGCAGAGGTGCGCTCGTTGGGGACCAGCAGACCGATCTCGTCGTAGTGATGCAGGGTGCGCACTGTCACGTCGAACTGCTCGGCCACCTGGCCCACGGTCAATACTGCGGGCACCGGCCCACTAACCTTCGTCATCGCGGTCATGTCCTAACCGTGCGGCCTCACGTCGGGTGAGGGTCAAGTCCAATCGGCAAGGCCAATTCTGCCAACATCAGCCGGCTGATGCATGACGCAGTCCCTAGTGCCAACCAGCGGGGTCTACGCCGCCCGGGATGTCAGCGCCCTGGTCGTAGGGGGTACGCGAGAACCGGAAAGAGCCAAGGTCAAGGTGACTGACTCGGTCAGAGCCATCGCGCACCACAGTGAGGATCTCTCCCGAGTAGTACCCGTCCAAACCAATCCAGCCGCCGGCTACCGGCTTCAAACGGCAGCCTCGTCCAGCCCCGGGCGCGCCCAGCATCAGATATCCATCTCGACTGGCCGCCATGGTGAATGCCGTTGTGCCCCAATACCAGTGGCCGGTCAGCTCGAGAACATCCACCTGATCAGAGTCCACCGACCATGGCTCGGGCGTAATTGGCTCGCGGTCGGCAAGGAGGGCCATCAGGTCGGTGATGACGTCACCCAGCCCGGAGGTCGCATTCGCGAAGACCACACAACCGTCACCGGTTCCGATGTTGACCCGCAGCCCGGCGAGAAAGCCAGGCATGGAGCCACCATGGCCGGCATACCGGGTGCCGTCGATGTTCCAGAGCTGGCAGCCGAGACCATACGCACCGGTCCATGCTGCCTCTGGTCTGTCATCGAGCGCGATGGGTGAGCGCATCTCGTCCAACGTGTCCGCGCCAAGCAGGCCCCCCGTCTCCCCCGCCAGGAAAGCAGCCCAACGAGCCAGGTCCTCTACCGTGGACCAGAGTTGGCCTGCAGGGGCCATGGCAACGGCATCGTGCTCAGGCTCGACGTGCAAAAGGTCAGCCAGCGGGTGCACCCCGAGGCCGTGAGCGGCAGCCACGTCCTGCGGGTGAGCACTGGTCCGCCGCATTCCCAACGGCTCCAACAGGTCTCGGCGCACCACGTCAACCCACGGTTGGCCGCGCAGCCTTTCGATCAGCTCGCCGAGCACGGCATACCCGAAGTTCGAGTAGTGGAACTTCGCACCAGGCCTGAACTTGAGCGTTGGTTTGCCCGCCATCAGCTCCGCCCAGCTCCCGCCCGCGGTCCGCTCCCACCATTGCCCATTCGTCTCAGCCTGCAGGCCGGAGGTGTGCGAGAGGAGTTGGGCGATAGTCACCTGCCCGAACGGGGTGCCGGCGATGTGCTGCGCGATGGCGTCGTTCAGATCGACGAGCGCTTCGTCGCGCATCCGCAGCACCTCGACTGCCACGAAGGTCTTGGTAATCGACCCGAGGCGGTACTGCGTCTGGACTGTCGACAAGGCACCCCCGCGGCGTCCGTCGAGCGTGCCCACCGTGTCGAACCAGACCAGATCTCCGCCACGCACGAGCCCGGCGGCCAGGGAGGGCAGTCGACGCTCCGACTGCTCTACCGCCAGGCGTTGTGAGAGAGCCCGCGCGGTGGCCGGGTCGATGCCGGACACGATCAGGCAATCTCGGCAGTAGCCGTCTCAGCCGTACCCGTCTCGGCAGTAGCGGTCTTAGCAGTCGCCTTCTTGGCAGTCGCCTTCTTGGCAGTCGCCTTCTTAGTGGCCCGCTTGCGAGTCACTGGGCCGCGAGCGCGCTTTTCCGCCAACAACTCTGCCCCGCGTTCAGGGGTAATCGACTCCGGCTCGTCATCCTTGCGCAGAGTCGCGTTGGTCTCGCCATCG
>PMJN01000007.1 GCA_003157445.1 Micrococcales bacterium | reverse complement strand
CGGGGCGAATAGGGCGTGGACCTCCAGGAAGTCCGGTGAGCCGTCCTCGGCTCCGTCAACGATGTGTTCGATGACCGTGTGCATGTCGTACGGCTGGTTGGCCGAGTCGGGGATGAAGGTGTCCAGGAACCCGTCGTCTTCAAGGTCGGCAGCCGAACCGTCGTTGTTCCACTCGAAGGACGGTGCATCCTCAAGGTTGTTGGACGGCAGGTAGGACAACAACGCTTTGACGTAGTTGATGGCGTCGTCCTCGTCGTGGCCCATGTAGTGCGCCACGCCGGACTTGGAGTTGTGGGTCAGCGCCCCGCCGAGCTCCTCCATGCCGACGTCCTCGCCCGTAACTGTCTTGATGACGTCCGGGCCGGTGATGAACATGTGTGATGTTTGATCGACCATCACCGTGAAATCGGTTATCGCCGGCGAGTAGACCGCACCACCCGCGCAGGGACCCATGACCAGGGAGATCTGGGGTATGACACCGGAGGAGTGCACATTGCGGCGGAAGATCTCTGCATAGAGCCCGAGAGCCACCACACCCTCTTGGATGCGGGCACCGCCCGAGTCATTGATGCCGATGACCGGACAGCCGATCTTCATCGCCAGGTCCATGATCTTGACGATCTTCTCGCCGAACACCTCCCCGAGGGATCCGCCGAAGACCGTGAAGTCCTGGGAGAACACGCAGACCTGCCGACCGTCGATCGTGCCGAAGCCGATGATGACACCGTCTCCGTAGGGGCGGTTCTTCTGTTGGTCGAACGCCATCGACCGATGGCGGCCAAGCTGGTCGACCTCGATGAACGAGCCCTCGTCCATCAGTTGTTCGACCCGCTCACGTGCGGTCTTCTTACCCTGTGTATGCCGCTTCTGGACGGCCTTGGCCGACCCGGCATGCACAGATTCTTCGTTTCGTCGGATCAGGTCGGCGAGCTTGCCCGCCGTCGTGTGGATGTTCGCTCCAGCAGAGTCTTCATTGACAACAACATCAGCCATGGCGGGCAGCATAGCCTTGGGTGTGTGCCCGACGCTTTAGATTCTCAGTCAGTGAAAGCGGTGTTGATCACGCCGCCAAACCCTTGGCAGATCGTGGACGTCCATGACTCCATCGACTCAACAAATCTGGAGGCGCTGCGAGACCCCCGTCCGTGGCGGGTTGTGGTGGCCGACTACCAGAGTGCTGGTCGCGGCCGGCTGGCCCGTCAATGGCAGGCGCCAGCAGGTACCTCGATCGCCGTGTCCGCGGTGGTTCCGATACCGCCCGACCGTACCGCAGACCTCGGTTGGGTTCCTCTGCTGAGCGGAATGGCGATGCGAGCGGTGCTGGCGGAGGTCGCACACGTGGACGGCCGGCTCAAGTGGCCCAACGACGTCATGGTGCAGCAGGAGTGGGACCGCCCCGCAGGTCAAGAGGTGCCTTGGCTCAAGATCTCGGGCATTCTGTGCGAGATGGTGCCCGGTGGTGAGCTGGTGGTCATCGGCGCAGGAGCCAACATCGCCCAGCAGCGCGGCCAGCTGCCAGTTGACACTGCGACCTCTTTGGCTCTTTGTGGGGTGCGGAACGTGCCCCGGGAGGACCTCATCAGGGGCTATCTCGGGGAGCTGGCGGACCTTCACCGAGCCTGGTCGGCGGGGGGCTCCAGGATGGAGACCATACGCACCACATACCGCTCGTGGTGTCTGACGATCGGACAACAGGTGGACGTGCATCAACCTGATGGGCGGGTCGCCCGTGGCATCGCGACCGGGGTTGACGATGCAGGTCGGCTGGTGGTTGCCGCCGACGGGTCCAGTAGGGCACACGCCGCTGGAGACGTGGTGCACGTGCGCCGTTCGCGGCCGCAAGCTGGGCACACGCCATGATCGCAGACATATTCGTCCATGTGCTTGTTCGAAGAGGGTGCATCTAACATGCCCCGCGCAGGTCGCCATCGCACTGATCTTCCCGTCGAGCTCGCTGGTGTGTTCTCGCCCGCAGCTGACGACGTCGAGGCGCGGCTGCTCGGCCAACGGCGCTCAATGCGCTCGCGTGAGGTTAGCGCCAAGGCGTCGGTGTCCATACTCAGTGCTCGAAAGTTCTGGCACGCACTCGGGTTCCCCAACGTCGCCGACGATGACACGGTCTTCACGGAAGCGGACCTGCTTGCACTGCAGTCCATGGCCACCCTTGTGCGCGATGGCGTCTTTGATGAGCCCACGGCCCTGGGGATGACGCGAGCTTTCGCTCGGACCACCGATCGTCTGGCCGCCTGGCAGGTTCAGCTAATGGCCGAGGCCATCGGCGAGCTGACGCACGAGGTGGGGACTACGGGGAACCCAGAAGATGGGGGCGACGCGGGCCGGGACCCGACTCGAGGGATGCCGGACCCGGTGACGGCGCGAGCGGCTGCAGCCAAGCTGGCGGACATCGCCGACGACCTGGAACCGCTTCTGATCTACGCCTGGCGACGTCATCTGTCGGCGGCGGTTTCCCGCATGATCACCGATGCCGAGCCGATCGTGGATCAACCTGGCGTCGTGCGTTCGGTGGGTTTCGCTGACCTGGTCTCGTTTACTCGGCTCGTGCGGCGACTCTCGGAGCGCGAGCTCGCGCGGGTGGTCCAACGGTTCGAGGCGTTGGCCTCTGACGTGGTGACAGCGCACGGCGGCCGGGTCATCAAGACGGTAGGGGACGAGGTCCTCTTCGTCGCGATAGGCGCAGCCTCTGCCGCCGCGATCGCGATAGACCTGGTCGAGGCCATGGCGGGGGACGACGTCCTGCCAGATGTTCGGGTAGGTATGGCCAGTGGGCCGGTCATCTCACGCTTAGGTGATGTCTTCGGGACCACGGTGAACCGCGCCAGCCGTTTGACCGCAGTC
>PMJN01000057.1 GCA_003157445.1 Micrococcales bacterium | reverse complement strand
TCACCCAAGGTTGACAGACAGGGCATCGGCGTACGACGCGCCGCTGCGACCCTCAGCAAAGCGAGATCTCAGGAAGTCCTGGAACTCACTGCGCCGCTGACCGGTGAAGACACTTCCCAGGCGATCGCCGGGAATGCGAAAGAGATCGGCAACGTCGCTATCGGTGGCGTTGTGGAGATAGGCCACCCCCGCCAAAGACAGAGGAGCGTCAGCGAGGACGGCCGTGAAACCGAGCATGTAGTCGCAGTAGTCCCGGACCTGGAGTGCGGGATGGGTCACCGGTCGGTCGCCATACTGCTCGATTCTTACGAGGGTGTCGCTTTCCTCGAACCGCTCGGCATGACTCCACTGTTTGAGTTCGACCACAAGGTATGAGGGTCCACCGGTCCGCGGATGCTGTCCAACAAGAACCACGTCGGCGCGCTTGCTGGTTAGCGGCAGTTGGTACTCCAAAAGCATCTCAACGTCGGACAAACCAGCAGAGACCAGATCCGCGCACAACACCGGTATGCTGCGTTCCCAAGAACGGCGCTCACCAGGGGATGGTCGACGTCCTGTCCGGATTGTCATCTGTGCAGCGATCAGGTCGGCGAAGTTATGCTCGACGGCCGAAAAACCGCGGACGGATTGACGATAAAGCGTCACAAGTCAGAACCCCAGGCAGCACGAAGTGTCTCGTGCGGGTGGGGGCATGTCCTGAAAAGGAAGCCCGTCGGGCCGCAATTACGTTCGTGACTCTAGCCGTCGGACCCTTAGGGGCCACGAGATGAAGGTGCATACTCCGGGGTGTGTCTGACCTTGCTGAGATCCGGGACGCTTCTCGGGCGTTCATTGCCGATCGGCAGTGGCAGAAGTTTCAGGACCCCAAGTCGATCCTGCTTGCCCTCGTCGGCGAGGTCGGAGAGCTAGCCGAACTCTTGCAGTGGCTGCCTGCCAATAAGGCACGCGAACTGCTGCATGAAGAACCTTTGAACACGCGTGTCTCCGAGGAGATGGCCGACGTGCTCGTCTATCTGGTCGGCCTGGCCGACCAATGCGGGGTCGACCTGAGATCAGCCGCGCTCCATAAGATCGAGGCATCGGCGAAAAAGTACCCGATAGAGAAGAACCTTGGTGTCGCACCGGACAAGGCATGATGGCGCACTCAGAGTGCCTCCGAGCGAACATGCCATCTTTCTAATGTCGTGCCCTTGCGATGTGGGGGTTACGGCGTAGTCGCATCCTGTGCTCGACGCGCTGCTGGGGCTCAGCGGTTCAATCGGATAGACGAGTCGTCGTTCTGATCGTGCCCCTGCCTGACAACAGGCCTGGGCACGATCAGGTGGCTGAGACCGCAAATCACCGCCGCCGGCTGCTCAGTACGCCTTCAGCAGCTCCCACACCCGCGGTCACGCTCAGCTACGAGCGAACCTGCACTTTGGGAAGACATCGCGCGCCTGGTCGGTCACAGAAACACCCCAGTGACCGAGCTGGTCTGTCGGAACCAACTGCGGCCCGTAACGAGGCTCTTGGGCGCTAAGACCATGAACCGACCGTTCAAGGGCCCAGATGACGCACCGAAACGTCTTCCGTAGTCAAGCAGTGGCCCCTGACGCCCCTTTTGGACCCCTAATTACAGCGACCCCTGACCGCGTTGTCGCAGGTCAGGGGTCGTTTCGTGCTCGTGGGCGATACTGGGATCGAACCAGTGACCTCTTCCGTGTCAGGGATTGAAACCGTGCTCAGCACTCCCCCGCTAAGCACGAAAACCATCCTTGAACGTCCCCTCGTGTCCCCCCAAATTCGTGGCCGTTGTCACGCAGTTAGTCAATCAGCGCCGTCCCATGGACGAGGGCCGGGACCTGCCTATGTTGACTGGAACGTTATCTACAATCCGCTATAGTCTTGATTATGACCAAGGTCAGATCCGGAACTGCGAGCAGAGCGCTGCACGAGGCCCGCAGACGTGCCGGGCTAAGCCAAACGGAGCTCGCGCGCTCCGCAGGTGTGACACAGAGTGTGATCAGCGCCTACGAGTCGGGCGCGCGGCAGCCCTCCCTGCCAGTCCTGGAAAAACTGGTGGCCGCCACCGGGTTGGAGCTCGAACTGCGAGTTCGTAGGACCCCGTCTACTCTGGACCGACTCACAGGCCCTTTAGGTCGGAAAGTACGGGCTCAGCGAGCCGAGATCAAACGTCTCTGTGCGAAAGCGGGAGCGAAGAACGTGCGCGTCTTTGGCAGTGTCGCACGCGGTCAAGAGACCGCGCTCAGCGACATCGACCTGCTCGTAGACCTCCACGACAACACCGGCCTGTTCGCCCTTGTCGCCTTGCGCGGCGAACTCGAACGACTCCTAGATGCCGGCGTCGACCTCGTGCCATCCGTCTCACTCAAGCACGGCGTGCGACATGACGTCATGCGGGACATCGTGAGGCTCTGAGCAGGCACGACCGACAACGACTCGAGGACATCTCCGCCGCGATCTCCGCGATCGCTGCGCATCTGCAGCGCGGCGACCTCAGCGACGGCCTGGCCTTTGATGCCGTCCGGGTTCGTCTCATCGAGATCGGCGAGGCGGTCAAGATGCTCCCAGAAGACCTCTTGACGTCCGAAGACCAGATCCCCTGGTCCGACATCGCGCGCTTGCGTGACCTCCTCGCGCACCGATACTTCGACACCTCACACTCGATCGTGCAGGCGCCTGTGGACCACGACTTACCAGCGCTGAGCACCGCGATCCTGCGACTGCTCAACGCATCAGACGAAGACACATGAGCAGCAGATGCCCGGTCAAGTGATACAAGCCACCTTTGGCCGCGACGGTCCGTGCAACCCCGCGGGAGGTGTCCAGCTGGCCGCCGTCGGGTCCCAGTTGCCGCTCACCGGTCCTTTCAGGACGGGGTTCAAGAGTGCGCAGGCCAAGGAGATGGCCTCATCGAACGTTGGCGTCGGCCCGGGGGCATCGGCCGCCGACTGTGGGTAGCCGCGCCGCCACACGGCCTCGTC
>PMJN01000012.1 GCA_003157445.1 Micrococcales bacterium | reverse complement strand
AATACCACTTAGTTAGGGTCAGTATTCCGTTTGGGGCTGATGACTGGTCGCTTCCGACGTTCCGTGCGGGAGGGGCCGGTGATGGTGATCGTGTCGGCCGGTGGTGCCTGCGGTCGTGCTGGGTTGCGGTGTTGGGCGCGTTTGAGGGGCCATTTGGACATTTTGCGTTTGATGACGCGGGGGTTGACTCGCAGCCGTCGGGTGTTGAGCCTGTGCAGGATCTCGTGGGTGGCTTCGGTGATGGCGGTGGCCAGGTGTTCAGGGGGAAAAAGCCGCCTGGTCGGTGACCTGGCGGCGCACTACTCGCAGGGAGCGGATGAACGAGACCCGGTCGGGGTCCAGGTCGATGGGCTCGACGCCGCGGTTGATCAAGACACGGATGGCGTAGTAGACGAGCAGGTGGGCGTAAATCTCCTGGATGACCATCTCGGGTGACTTCGAGCGCAGCACACGACCCGCGCCGCGCTGGTGGGTCTTCAGCTCGTCGAACGCGCTTTCCTGTTCCCACCGCTGGGCATACAGTGCCGCGAGTTCGGTGGCAGGTGCCTGGGCCGGATCGAGCAGCGTGGTCAGCAGCCGTACAGGCGCATCATCGGGCTCCCGGGATGGGTGGGTCAGGGTGTACTCGACCACCCTGACGGCAATCGGCCCCCCGGGGTTACCCCGTGGTGGGCGCAGAAACGACAGATAGGACCCGTCTGTTAGCGCCGCTGTCACCGGCAGGACGGCATTTGCCTTGGTCCGCCAGCACAGCTGGGCGCCGGTGGCAGCAGCGCCTTGCCACAGGTCGTAGCCGCCGAAGCCCCGGTCGGCGAGCAGGAGCATCCCTTCGCCTAGCAGCGTGAACAGCCCACGGGCCAACGTGGCTTCCCCGATCGTGCAGGCTCCGATCTGGGCGCCGATGATCGCGTGGGTACCGCACTCGGCCAGGGCCACCACCCGGGCCTGTGGGAACGCGCCCAGCCCATCACCACGGCCACTGGTCGGTCGACCGAAACCAGCCTGGTTTGACACCGTGTCAGGCACGTCGAACACCGTCCCGTCGATCGCTACGAGCCGCATCCCTGCCCACCACGAGCCCACCGCTCCCGGCGTGCTCGTCGGTGACGCGACCCGCTCGAACAAAGCCTTCAAAGCATCAGAGCCCAGCCGGGCTCGCGCCTGAGTCAACGCACCCGTCGTCGGTACCCGCCACGACCCCCGCCACCGGGCCATCTTCCCAAGGCCCCCGACCAGGAGCCGGGCGACTTCCTCGTAGCCTTCATCGGCCCACAAGCACATCGCCAACGTGAAATACACCACCACCCGCGCCGGCAACAGTCGGTGACGCTTCTCCATCCGGCCCGTCGCCTCGAGCACCTCATCGACCAAAGCCGGTGGGAACATTGAGGTCAACACCCCCACCGCGATCCGATCCGTAAGACGCTCATCATCGACCGGCTTCAACTGACCAACCCTCGGCATAGAACTCACACTACAGCCGCAGACCCTAACTAAGTGGTATTGGGCTTAGCCCTTCTGAGTTCGGTTGGAGAAATCGGACATAGCTCGCGATGGGCAGTGTCAGACGAGCATCATCGCAAGTTTCTACATACCAGTTCGATAACGTGGTAGTGACAACTGAACCGGATAAGCGTTTAATGACGGACAAGCCCGGGAGATGTCAATCATCGCCCACCAACCACGAACCAGGGAACNNGGGAACTCGATATGAAGGCTCGTCTGATCAGCACCGTCGTCACGGTCCTCGCGGTCTCCGCTACCGCAGCGTGTGGGGGTGGGGGGACAAGCACGTCAAGCAGCTCAGCGTCCAGCAAGACTCTGACCTACTGGGCCAGCAACCAGGGCTCTAGCCTTCAGGCCGACCAGGCTGTGCTGGGACCCGAGCTGGCGAAGTTCCAGAAGCAGACGGGGATCAAGGTCAATCTCCAGGTCATCGGTTGGCCGGACCTGCTCAACAAGATTCTCGGTGCGACCACGAGCGGTCAGGGGCCGGATGTGCTCAACATCGGCAATACCTGGGCTGCCTCGTTGCAGGCCACTGGGGCGTTCATGCCGTTCGACGCCCCGGCACTGACCGCCGTCGGGGGTCAGGCCAAGTTCGTGCCGGCCTCGTTCGCCACCGGCGGGGCCGTTGGCAAGCCGGTGACGTCGGTGCCGCTGTATGGGCTGGTGTATGGCCTGTACTACAACAAGGCGATGTTCGCGGCCGCCGGCCTGCAGCCGCCGACAACGTGGCAGGAGCTGCAGGCCGATGCCGCCAAGCTGACTATTCCCGCGAAGAACCAGTACGGCNNACACCGAGAGTGTGCACTTCGCCTTCATCTTCGGCCAGCAGAACGGTGGGCAGCCCTTCGATGCCAGCGGCAAGCCGACCTTCACCACCCCAGGCATGATCGCTGGCGTGAAGCAGTACGTCGACCTCGTCGGCAAGGACAAGGTCGTGAACCCGTCGAACGTCCAGTACAAGAACGGCCCTGAGGCGCCGGGTGACTTCGCCAAGGGCAAGGCCGCCATGCTGATGAGCCAGAACAACGCCGACAACACGTTGCAGGCCGATGGGATGAAGTCCAGCGACTACGGAGTGGTGGGGATTCCGAGCCCGAGCCCGCTGCCGGCTACTGGCAAGGACATCGGCAGCTTCGTTGCCGGGATCAACCTGTCGATCTTCAAGAACACGAAGAACCAGGCCGGCGCACTGAAGTTCGTGAACTTCATGACGAGCCCGGCGGAGCAGACGATCCTCGACAAGCCGTTCACGGCGCTTCCTGTCGTCAAGGGCGGCACCGTGAACTTCACCGACAACAAGGCCGAGGCCGCCGCGTTCGCGGCGGTCCTGGCTAACCGGGCGGTGCCGCTGCCGCTGGTCCCGGCCGAGTCTGAGTTCGAGACCAACGTCGGTAACGCCGTCAACGGCCTGCTGGCTGAGGCCGCCACCGGCAAGAACGTAACGACCAGCGAAATCAAGACTGCGCTGCAGGCCGCGCAAGACAAGATGGCCGCCGCGGGCTGATGACCAGCGTTGACCCTGCTCCCGGCCGGTCGCAGTTTCGCTCGGCCGGGAGTGCCATTGAGGCAAGGAGAGCCCGGTGCCTGTGACGACGTCCAAACCCACCAGCAGCGAGGCCGCCGGCACGGTGCCGCCAGCAGCACCGCCGCCGCGGCCGACGAAGCGTCGCCGTCGGCGATGGAAGGGGACGACGCCTTACCTGCTGGTCCTGCCCGCAGTCATGCTCGAGCTGCTGATTCACATCATCCCGATGCTGGTCGGGATCTGGATGAGCTTCATCCAGCTCACCCAGTTCTTCATCGCCAACTGGTCGCAGGCGCCGTTCGTGGGACTGGACAACTACAAGATCGCGGTGAACTTCTCCGGCTCGATCGGTCAGGCACTGCTGCATTCCTTCACGGTCAGCATCCTGTACACGGTGATCGTCGTCGGCCTCGCCTGGCTGTTCGGGATGTCCGCGGCGGCCGTCCTGCAGAATGGTTTTCGTGGGCGAGGTGGCCTACGGACCCTGTTCCTGGTGCCGTACTCGCTGCCGATCTACGCCGGTGTCATCACCTGGAGCTTCATGCTGCAGCGGGACAACGGCCTGGTGAACCACGTGCTTGTCAACAACCTGCACGTTCTGGGTAGTGCGCCATTTTGGCTTATCGGCAACAATGCGTTCGTCTCGATGGCGATCGTGGCCCTGT
>PMJN01000379.1 GCA_003157445.1 Micrococcales bacterium | reverse complement strand
GTCGTCCTGGGTTGATCCCTCGTCCCTACTTGTAGAACACCTTGACCCCGCCATGTCTCGAACAGACCCCCAAGTCGTGAGTGGCACAGGAGTAGGTGTCGTCATTGCAGAGTGCTGGTGCGCCGTTTGCCGTTGGCCCGGCTGCCCTGGAGCCGGAGCGGGATGAGGATCGGGCAGGCGGCGCTGGTGTGGGTGAGCCAGGGTTACTCGAGCCAAAGGAGGCTGCCCCGACGTAGTGCGGCCACTCAACGCAAGGGGATGGTCAACCGGACGGGCACCTCGGTGTCTAACGCGCCGGCTCGCGCATGGGAGCACTGTTCGCGGCGTTGTGGTTGAGCCCGTTCACATTGAGCTCGTAATTACGGAGACACGTCCTGTGTGACGTCGGAGAACCGGAGAACCGGAGAACCGGACGGAACAAGCTGAGCGTCTTCTGAAGTCTGAGGGTGAGCCCCGGGGTGTGGATATCTGTGGCCCAAAGTGGCCCGAGCATGGACAGGAAACACAGATCGACAGAGGACTGAAATCCTCCAATTCGGTTCTGTTACAACACTTTTCGCGTGTGGAGCGGGTGACGGGAATCGAACCGCACTGTCAGCTTGGGAACTGTTTGAACTCAAGGGGTTTGTGCTTGGTTCCCCGCGAGTTTCGTGGTCCTGAACGGCCTGGAGTGTCCCTGGGATGCCTGCCGTAATGGCACGTTAATGGCACGGAACCTGAGGTGAGAATCGTCTGGCCTCGGCTCGTTCACCGACCTCCGGCAGCCCGCGACTCGCGGACTAGGTTTACCATCTCGGCTGTCCGCGCCACACCCCGATCCCCTCGTGGGTTGAGGCGGGCATCCTCGAAGGTCGCGGCGTCAATGTTCGACGCGACGAATGACAGGGCGTCAACGCCGGTTAGCAGAGAACCGACGTACGCCTCGCTCGGTTCGGTGGATTCCACGATCACATCTTCATTGGTGATGTCCCACGTGTGCTGGCGCCAGAGCTGGTCGTCGCAGAGCGCGTAGCCGGTGCCTATGGATTCAATGTCACCGAACAGCCAGGCCGAGGCAGCGTTGGCGTTGCAGGCGTTGTCGTCGCCTGGTACCAGCAGCACGGCGGACCCTGACCATTGAAGGGGGTTGCCGAGGATGAGGTCGTTGTCTTCGTCAGGCTGCTTAGGAGGAACCACGAGCAACCCGCCCCGAGACAAGAGCACGGCGGTCAGTGTGCCCCAATCCCGTTTGTAGCCGGGTTGGAGGATGTCGTGTGAGTCGACACGAGCGGCATAGAACGCACTCAGTCGCTGGATCTCGGTGTGCTCCATGGACCTTTCGGCTCACTTCTGAGCGATGAATCGGCGGCGGGGCAGCGGTCGGCCTCGAAGGTCTTGAACGGCAGCAGCGGGTATGCCATCAGCATCTTCAATCGAGTTGCTGAGGTTTTGTCACACAGCCACACGATCCCTCTTGCCCACAGTTGCAGATCGGCACGAGGTGCGACTCCCTGCTGGTGGTGGTTGACCAAGGTCGTTCCGGCCTGCCACGTCGGCGGCGCCCAGGTTGGTTTGACGTCGACCCGCTTCTAGCGCGGTGAGCCGCCATCCGCCGTTGTCGGCGGCCGCAAGCAAGATCGGATCAGCCGGGGAGGCCGTCGGGCCTGGGCCCGTACTTGACAGCCAGCGGCCGGGTATCAACCTCGTCTTGGTAGAGCCTCTCCAGCACCGGGTCTGTGTCGCCCTGCCGGCGGACGATGAGGCCGATGCGGCCCAGCGGGTCCATGCGGCTGAGCCAGATGGTGCGCTCGATGGTGTCCGCCATGACGTTGAGCTGTGCGGTGGTTGCCGTCGCGGGTGGGACAGCGTCGACCTTGATGTTGTTCTGCCCGCCGTCCAGGCTGTTCTCGATGGTCGCGGTGACTTTGCCGCCGGGTAGCGCCTCGAGCTGGCGGTTCACTGTGTCGTTCGCTTTCTGGCGGGCGACTGCTGCTTCCGAACCGGGTGGTGGGCCGCCGTCGCAACCCGCGAGCAGCCCCGTGCTCACCGCGGCCAGGACCACGCATGTCACGGCCAGGGCCGAGGGCCGCCTCATGAGTCGGACTTGCGGGCGATGGCGTAGGTGTCGGTGCTGCTGGTCTGGTTGGCCGGGTTCACGAACCCCCGCGCGGATTTCAGCCACGCCGCGTATGACGGGTCGCCCGCCGGCAACCCCGCCGCGGCCGCCGCGTAGGCGTCGCGTAGGCAGTGGTTCTCGCCCATCGTGCCCTTGTTGGCGCTGAAGGTCAGGGTCGTGACGTTCGCCCGGTCGGGCTTGTCGGCCCTGGCCAGCGCCGGGACCAGGTTGTTGTGGTTCTCCAACGCGAGAACCTGCACCCCGGCGGGCACCTCGAAGCGGCCGATCGGGCTGGATCAAACCGAGGACCCGGGTGGTCCGAAAGAAGGTCACGGGACGGTCCTGAGGGCAGGTTGTTGAGCGTGATCTCCCAAGGCACGATTACCAAGCCAAAGGCGAAGTGTTTGACTTCTCTGTCATGCGTCGCGCCCGCTCGACTTGGCCGGTTTCGACATGAGGTCAGCCAGTAGCTTTGAAGGCGGCCAGTTCGGGGACGTGGGTGGTGTCCTTGATGCCGGGCAGGTAGTGGTAGATGTTCACCGTGGTTATCTGGAAGTCGCATCCGTCTACGTTCTTGGCCCACTGGAGGAAAAGGGGTCCTTTACGCACGTTGACGCTGTGGCTGATGCTGCCCTGTTCCCAGCCGTGGGCCCAGATCGCGGCGGTCATGGCCTGGGTCTGGAGGTCGGAGCACGGTCGGAACTGGATCGATAGGTCGCCGCTTTGGGCGTTGTCGTCGTCGAAGGCGGTAGGTACGTCGAACTGGGCCGCGGTGTACTTCAGGCCGCTGGCTTTCAGCAGCACGACTGCTTCGTCCATGAGGATCTTGCGGACGGCGGCCTCGGCAGCGTCCGGGTCCTCGGGCAGGGGCGGCATCTCAGCGTTTCGGGTCGTCACGGTGCTCCCTTGGGGGTCGGGCGTGCTGGACTGGCAGCCGGCGGCGGTGATGAGCAGTGCTGCCCCGATCAGCGCCGCGGCCAGCCGTTGAGGTGAGTTCATGGGCCGGGTTTCCTTAGCTCATACTGAACGTCGTTCGCGTGGTCGTGACCGGTTGTCGGGGTCCGACTGGCCTCAGGATCGGACATCACCTCATAGGGGGCGCCCCCAAAGGTTGGGACCATCTCCAGGTGGCGTGGTTGGGCCAGCATCCCATCTGCGCCCAGCCGGTCGCCGTGGCCGGTCACGATATCGGCCAGGCTGTACAGCGACTCGCTGTGGTTGACGGTGTCGTAGTAGCGGGAATGATCCCCAATGATGCTGTCTTTGATGTTTCCAGTGCCCCGGTCGATCGACTCGGCCTCGAACCGGATCGCGCCGAACGTGTCCAGCGCCGGGTTGGCACCCAGGACCGGGGGCGCCTCGGTGACGATGTCATGGCTGGCCGCGCCCACGAACACCTGCGAGGGCAGCAGGTGCAGGCCAGCGACCGTCTGGGCGTCGCCTCCGACTCCTGGGCTGCCGATCAGCGCCACCTGGTCCACCTGCATATGATCGCGTTGCAGGGCCAGACCAGTGGTCGTGCTGCCGTAGGAATGTCCGACCACCGTCAACGTCCCGACCGCCCCGGCGTGGGTGACGCGCACCGCGTTCACGTCTGCGGCGAGCAGCCTGGCACCGGCCTCGGCAGCGCCCTGAGTCAGGACATCGGCCCCGCCGGGTGCGTCATACCCCTGCCACGCCACCACAGCTATGTGCCTGCCCTGATCAGCGGCAATGGCCGCGTGATAAAGATGGAGGGCGTCGCTAGCGACATTGTTGACGTTGTCCAGGCTCGACAGGAACCCCGGCACACAGAACGCGATGTTGTCCGCAAGGTCCAGGTTCCCGTAGACGATGGCTGCCCGGCCCTTGCCCCCGTAGGCCCCCGGCTCATATGCCAGCAATTGAGTGGGGACACCATCTTGGTCTAACTGGGCTTTGAGGAGAAGGGCCTGTCGAGCTCCTTGCACGGAGAATCCGAGGGTCTGCATCAGGGAAAGGGAGTCCGGGGGTATCCGGTCGAGGTCCTCCGGGCGGTTCGGGGTCGCGATTCCCACCTCTAGGCATGCTTTCTCAAGCAGCAGCCGCTGAGCTG
>PMJN01000423.1:505-4935 GCA_003157445.1 Micrococcales bacterium | reverse complement strand
CTCCTGGCCTTCGACCCGGTTGGCTTGCTCGATCAGGTCGGCGATCTGGGCGGCCTTCAGCTTGCGCACCCCCAGGAAGCCCCCTCCAAGTCGCGTGCTGGGGGTGTGTCCGATCAGGGCTTCGAAATCCTTCCAGTCCCGAGACGAATGACCGGCGCCACGGGCCACGAGCCCGAACAGGCGCGCTGGCCGGCGAGTGTCCAGACACCAGACCTCCAGGCCCTCCTCAGTGGGCCGCAGCTCGACGTCGTAAGCCCGCCTCAGCTCAGCGGTAGCGACATCTATCAGGCGGTGTCCCAGGATGTCGGTGCGCAGCAGCAGCTCGCCGTCGCGGCGTTCGAAGCCGCGCAGGTCAAGGCGATCACTGCTCAGCACCGCGCTGTTCTCGTCCAGGCGAGCCAGCTGAGCCGTGGTCACGAACAGCCGACCGGACCCCACCCGGGTGACCAGGCCGATCACCAGTGGATACCCGCCGGCCCGCAGCCGGACCACCACATCCTCCAGCGGCCCGACTGTTTCACCGGCGCTGGTTGACAGCGGCAGCCGAAGTAACTCAGATAGGTGCACCCTGCATAGCCTAGATGGTTGGCCCCTTGAGGCGGGTCGTTGGGCAGAAGGTGCCGCAGAGCTCCCGTTGCGCCTGTCAGGACCGGGCCGGCTGAGCTCTGGAGCCTTGTGCCCGTACTGGCTCGGCGTACCGGGAGCACGAGGCGCGGTGGGTCAGCTCCTCAAGCAGCCCATCGGTGGCGCCGAGCAATGGCGGGGTTCAGCCGGGGAACACCGATGACCTGGGCGGCCAGCACGCCGACGCTGGACGTCGAGCTGGGCGGTCAGGCAATCCGGCAGGCGGGGCAGAAACCCACCGGCCTCAGCGAGCTGGTCGGCATCGTTGCCACCGCGGTCGTTCTGATCTTGTCCTTCGGGTCGTTGTTCTCCATGGCGCTACCCCTGATGACTGCGCTCGTCGGGCTCGGCGTGGGGGGCTGTCGGTTGGGCTGCTCTCCCACGCGGTGAACATTTCTTCTGTCGGCCCGACCCTGGGTGCTTTGCTGCCCGGCTGGCTGGAGACCCGGATACCGCACCTGTCGGTCGAACCCGCAGACGAATCGCTGGACCCCGAGGCGCTGGCACAAGCCACCGCCGCCGGCCCTGGCGCCCCTGAACCACACCCCTGGCCAGCCATCGTTGGCCCCGGCGTGTCGCCAGCTGCGTGGAGCATCTGAGGGACGCTGCCGCATTGATGTCAGGCGGGCTCGCTCAGCGCCTGTAGCCTTCACCTCGGTCTTAGTTGGTCGGGCCCTTTGGACCATCACGGCGATCATGCGCAGTGCCCTGGCAAGGCGGACACAAAAGTGGAGGCACGAACCGTATGTCGCTCTCTGAGCCCATGACCATCTGGGCACTCTGGCTTCTGGCCACGGCCACATTCGTATGGGGCGTTGTGTCCTGGCCGAAGGCGGCCGCCACAGGCCGGCTGCGCAGTCTCTGGCGTGCCCATCTGCGTCGGGCCGTATCGCAACTAGCGGTAGTTGCCACCGCACTACTGGCGGTCGCAGGCACTCTGAACGCCCAGTTTGACTGGTACTCGAGCTGGAACGACCTGGGCACAGCCTTCGCAGGTGGCGACTCGTCGGTCGCCAGTCCAGCGGTCGTCAATTCTGGCGGCCCCCCGTTGGCCGCACCGATCGTGAGCATTCGCGAACCACAGCTCAAGGGGCTCAACCCCAACCCCGGCCCTGACGGTCAGTACGTGAACGTCACTTTGGTGGGGCCGGTGAGCAGGGTGAGTAGCTCCATGGTGGTCTGGCTGCCACGGTCATACACCCAGGCAGCCTCTGCGCACCGGCACTATCCGGTCATCGAGGTCTTCCACGGGATCCCCGGCAGCCCACTTGAGTACTCCCACGACATCAATCTGGGCAAGATGGTTGCCGGGCTGGCCGCGCAGCGACAGATCAAGGAGTCCATCCTGGTAATGCCGGACGCGTCCCCTGGCAAGGTTGACACCGAGTGCGTCAACGGAGGCAGTCGGGGACCCGCTATGGAGGACTGGCTGACCAAGGACGTCCCGAACTGGGTGCGGCATAACCTGCGCGTTCAACCGGACAAACAGTCGTGGGCCACGATGGGGCTCAGCACGGGCGGATTCTGCTCTGCGATGGCGGCCATGTTGCACCCTGCGACGTACGGGGCCGCCATCGAGCTCGGCGGGTACCTCAGTCCCGTGTTCGACTCGCACTACCGGCCATTCGCCTACGGCAGCCCCGCCTGGCGGCGCTACGACATGGTCAAGCTCACCGCCCACGCACCCCCTTCAGTCGCGTTGTGGATCGAGACCTCCAAGACGGACACGTTGTCCTACCTGGGCAACGCCCGAGTCATCGCCACCGCAAAAGCGCCTATGAGGGTCACCGCCGAGGTTCTGTCGGACGCCGGCCACCGGATGAGCGTGTGGGTCGGCGTGATGCCCGCCGCTTTGGGTTGGCTGGGCAGCACCATGATCGGTTTTCGTCCCTAGCTGGCCGCGGCCGAACTTGGGTGACCAGCAGGGGTGACCTCCAGTGTTCTTCTTTGTGAGCCACTTGTGCCCCTGTTAGTCTGCTTAGACGCCTGCGGCCCAAGCCTCGGCGCGTGTGAAGATCTGGGTCGCCCCGAGGAGTTAAATGAAACACGACGGTACGCAGGGCCATGTCGGCCCCGGCCGCCCGAGGGCTTACCGGTCGCCGGCTCGAAGGCGCCGTCGTGTCATTACCCTCTCGGTGCTGAGCGTGCTGCTGCTGGTGATCCTGTCTGTAGTGGGCTACGGAGTGTTCGCATACTTCAGCCTGACGATGGGGATCAAGAGATCGGACGTGCTGGGTAAAGGGACCGCGGCCGGGGACACCAACATCCTCATCATGGGGTTGGACAGCCGCCTGGATGAGAACGGCAACCCGTTGCCGAAGGAGATCTACGACGCGCTGCATGCCGGTAACCAGTCGGACGGCGGGCTGAACGCCAACGTGCTGATGCTGTTGCACGTACCTGCCGACGGCAGCAAGGCGACCGAGATCTCCATCCCCCGTGACGACTACGCTCAGCTGGCCGGATGCCCGGACGGGGAGTGCATGGGCAAGATCAAGCAGGCCTACGGGCTGGCCTTCGACCAGGAGTCGAAGAAGCTGGCCGGTCAAAGCGGACTGGACAGTGTCCAACGACAGCAGCAGGAACGTGACGCCGGACGCAAGGCGGAGATCGCGACGGTCAGCCAGTTCCTCGGAGGAGTGCCGATAGACCACTTCGTCGAGGTCACCCTCGTGTCCTTCTACCAGATCGCCCAGGTCGTGCAACCGATCACCGTCTGCGTCAACGCGAACACCCTGGACAGGTACTCGGGGGCCGACTTCCACAAGGGTACCCAGCAGATCGACGCCGCCCAGGCCCTGGCGTTCGTGCGCCAGCGCCGGGACGACACCCACCCCTCTCTCAACTTCACCGACCTGGACCGGGAGCGCCGCCAGCAGGCCTTCATCGTCTCGCTGGCCTACCAACTGAAGCAGGCCGACACCTTCGCCAACCCCGTCAAGCTGACCCAGATCCTTGACGTTGCCAAGGAGAACACCGCCATCGACTCAAGCCTGGACCTGATTTCGTTTGCGCAGCAGGCATCGAGTCTGACCGGAGGCAATGTCACCTACTACACACTTCCTATCGACCACTTCGGCAGGGACCCGCGCGGCGAGGACGTCAACTATGTCAACCTGCCGGTGATCCAGGCCACCGTGAAGCACCTCCTGGCTGCAAGCCCCGCCGCCGGGGGCAGCCCGGCACCGGCGCCGCACCCCAGTCCGTCGCTCTCGCCGGCTCACGTGGTCGTCGACGCGGTCAACTCCTCGGGTCGCTCCGGGCTGGCGGGCCAACTGGAGCGGGCATTGGCCACCCGCGGGTTCAAGGCAGGCACGGCGAGCAACGGGCAGAGTCAGGAGTCCGCCTCTCGGGTCGAGTACGGTGCCGGTGCGCAGAGCAGTGCCTCGAGTCTGGCTAGCGCCCTTGGCGGCTTGCCCACCCAGCCAGGGACCTCGCTGGCCTCGGGCAGCCTGCGGGTGGTGATCGGCAAAGACTTCACGCTTCCGGCCGGATTCGCCACGGCGTCATCTACGCCATCGGCCACAGCCACGGCCGCCGCCGCGGTGCAAGCGGCAGGTCCAGGTGTTGCGGCGCCGCCGCCCACCGCGCTCAGCGCTCTGTCCGGTGGCGGGATCCGGTGCGTCAAATAACCGTCGCCCTGCGCCGTCAGGCCCCCTGAGCCAACTTCGGTGTTAGTGGGGTCCGCCGTGCCGCAAGGTCCGGCGCCGGCGAAAGTTCGTCATCGTGGCTAGGCAAAGCTGGCGGTCAGGGCTTGACATCCCTGGCGGCCATCAGCCAGCCGGATTCTCACCGTGCCATCCACA
>PMJN01000423.1:0-490 GCA_003157445.1 Micrococcales bacterium | reverse complement strand
GCGCGATAGTGGCTATCGCCGACCTGATCCACTGGCCTGTACAACCCAATAACTGGTCGAAATGAGTCGCTGGGCCCGACGTCGTTCTGCAATGCTGACGGCCTTGACATCCTCCCGGCCATGAATGGCCAGGATTCCAACTGCTACCGGGGCCAACATGTTGAGGTTCGCGCCTACCGGCAGGGCCAAGACTGCCAAGTCTGCATGTGCGCCCGCGCCATGGGCTGGCGTGGTTCACTACCGGTCCCACAACTGAAAAAGCACAACAGGTCTGGTTATCGCCGCCCAGAACTGAACATGCAGCCATCCACTGAGGCACGAAGGTCTTCCTGCCGGCCCTGAACGACCGGGTTTTCACTCTAGGAGCGAACAGATGAGCGATTTGAGCGAACAGATGAGCGATTTCTTTGACTATGTCCGTCATCCACACGTGGAGCAGCGTAAGAAGTCCGGGCCGCCCATGGTCGCCGATGCGGTTGTGGCGCTGCAC
>PMJN01000249.1 GCA_003157445.1 Micrococcales bacterium | reverse complement strand
GTTGTGGGGCCCGGCGAACGCCGGGCCTTTCATTGTTCGGGACAGACCCTATCTGTGCTGGATTTCGGTGCCAACACCCAGATGTTTCACCGGTGTTACGTGTGGCGGGCTCTCAACGTAGCCTTGCTTGGTGGTTGATCGTGCAGATGTCTCGTCCTGGCTGGATGGTCCAGGTCGTGAGCGCTCAGATCCTGATGACTATCCGGGCCAGCGTCTAGGTATGCCGGAGCGGGGCCCGGGTTCCCTCGCCAGGTTCGGGCGCCGACTCATAGCCGTCTGCGTGGACTGGTTCCTCTGCAGCGCCATTGCTGCCGGGTTCATGCACTACCACCTCGGCGAAACGGGACTGGGCCCGTTCAAGCCGCTGGCCATTTTCGTGCTGATGAATCTGCTGCTGGTCGGGACGCTGGGATCCACGATCGGACACCGACTGCTCGGCATCCAGGTGGTGGGTATCGATGGAACCCGCGCCGGGCCTTTGTTCACGGTGATTCGTACGGTCCTGTTGGCACTGATGATTCCCGCCTTGTTCTGGGATCGTGACACCCGCGGTTTCCACGACAAGATTGCCTACACCGTCACGGTTCGCATCTGAGCAGGCTCACAGTCACTCGGGCTTGCCAGGTGCGGTCAGTGACCGCGCATGGCCTTGCGGTCCATCCGGACACGATTGGGGTCTACGCCTGCCGGCAGCGGCGGACGCATACCACCCATCGCCTTGAGTCGCTTGTTGACTGCCGAGACCTCTTCCTTGGTCAGCACCGGCTTCATCTTCTGGATCTTGTTGGCCACCTTGCGAATCGACACCTCGTCGTGGCCGCAGCCCTCGCCGATGCGCAGCACCGTCACCGGTACGCTCGCTCCTGCGATTCGGCTGATCTTCTTGCGTTCGGCCTCAGCCAACTTGATTGCCCGAGCCGTGGGACCTTCAGCCACCAGAACCACTCCGGGGCGCCCGGTTGCCCGGAACACCATCGCCGCCGACGTTATGTCGCCTGCCCGGCCAGCCTCAGCGGCCACTGGCTGCTGCTCGAAGTACCAGCCCTTTCGCAGCGAGGACAGAGCCGCCCCAGCTGCGCCCGGCTTGCCTTCGATGGACTTGTAGGCGGCGCGTTTGGCCCGGATGCTCAGCACCATCGATGCGGCAAGGGCGGCCAGCGGCACGCCGAGGATCAGGAAGTAGACCCAGTTCCCCAGGACCAGACCGATGGCGACCATCAGGACGAGAGTGCCGGCCGCAGCCAGCCCCATCCACCAGCCGATCATCGGATCAACACCGTGGGCGGCGGTGAAGACCTCACGGATCTGGGCGATCTGGCGGAACCGCCCAGCCTTCTTGGGCGCTTTCGGCTTGGCGGATTCCTTGCGGGCCATAAGGATCAGACTACCTTTTCAGGAGACGTTGGACAGGCGGCGCTCAAGCAGTGAGGCCGCCTCTTGGCGGGCCGGGCTGTATGAGTTTGCCACCAGGTGAGCCAGCTGCTCTGGCACTGGACGACCCCAGTGCTTCATGGCCTGGGCCCAGAGGCGACCGGCGCGATAGGAAGAACGTACCAAAGGCCCGCTCATGACTCCCTTGTAACCGATCTCCTCGGCAAGGTCGGACCACCGGACGAACTCCTCCGGTTTGACCCATCGATCGATCGGGTGGTGGCGGGGTGAAGGACGCAGGTACTGGGTGATCGTGATGAGGTCGGTGCCGGCGGCGTGCAGGTCGCGCAGTGCCTGTTCGATCTCCTGCTCTTCCTCGCCCATTCCCAGGATCAGGTTGGACTTGGTCACCAGACCGGCGTCGCGGCCCATGGTGATGACCGCCAGCGAGCGCTCGTACTGAAACGCCGGCCGGATCCGTTTGAACAGGCGGGGGACCGTCTCGACGTTGTGGGCGAACACCTCGGGCTTGGCATCTAGTACCTGAGCGACAAGCTCGGGGAGGCCGTCGAAGTCGGGGACCAAGATCTCGACGCCGGTGCCGGGGTTGAGCTGATGCACCATGCGGATCGTCTCGGCATACAGCCAGGCGCCACCGTCGCGGAGGTCGTCGCGCGCGACCCCGGTGATAGTGGCATAGCGCAGGCCCATCTGCTGGACCGATTCGGCGACCCGGCGGGGTTCGTCACGGTCTAGGTCTTCAGGTTTTCCGGTATCGATCTGGCAGAAGTCGCAGCGCCGGGTGCACTGCTCACCGCCGATCAGGAACGTGGCTTCCTTGTCTTCCCAGCACTCGAAGATGTTGGGGCACGCAGCCTCCTGACAGACCGTGTGCAGGCCGCCGGTCTTCACCATTGTGTTGAGCTTGGTGTACTCCGGCCCCATTTTGGCGGTAGTGCGGATCCATTCCGGTTTGCGCTCGATAGGCGTCTGCGCGTTGCGGGCTTCGACGCGCAGCATGCGGCGACCATCAGGTGCGACGCTCACAAAGGCTCCCTTGCCATGTCTGTGTAACAAACAGGTTGCCCCGGTCGACGTGCACCAAGGGCAGATCTCAAGGGTACGCCGTGGCGCGGGTTCCATCGACGCGGTCGCGGCAGGCGTGACTTCTAGGGCCGGGCGGTCGAACCCGCTGGGTCAACCCAGGATGTCGCTGAGGTGCTTTTCTACATAGGGGAGCACCTCGAGAACCGGAACGTCGCGCCCCAGCTCTTTGCTGAGCGAAGTAACGCCTGCGTCTGCGATGCCGCACGGGACGATGACCTGGGCCCAGGACAGGTCACAACAGCAGTTGAGGGAGAAACCGTGCATCGTGACGTTCTGGCTCACCCGGATGCCGATCGCGCCGATCTTGCGGTCGGGTCCGGACTCATCGGCCCGGATCCACACTCCGCTGCGGCCGGCAACACGCTCAGCGTTGACTGCGAGGTCTGCACAGACCCGAATCATCATCTCCTCCAGGCGGCGCACGTGTGCGACCAC
>PMJN01000113.1 GCA_003157445.1 Micrococcales bacterium | reverse complement strand
AGTATGCAACAATTGTTGTTACTTACGAAATTTGACAGGAATCACCAGCCGGCCCGATCGAGGTGTTCCGCCGCTCTACCGCCGAAGGTCGTCCCGACCAGCCAGAACACCACACGAGGAGAAGCACCGTGATCACAGCATCTGCGCGAGTTGGCAACGCCACGGCCTCCGGCGATGGCGCCGAAGAGCTGGTCTCCGCGTTGTTGACAGCCTCACGCGCACTGGTCGGGGTCTCGGCCCGATCCCTGGCGCGTGTCGAGGAAGCGGTCACGATTACCCAGTTCCGTACCCTTGTCGTCCTGGAAGGCCACGGCGACACCCGCCTCAACCAGCTCGCCGAACGACTCGGCGTCACCCCCTCCACTGCGCTGCGCATGGTGGACCGCCTCATCGCCGCGCACCTGGTAACCCGCCAGGAGAACAAAGCCGACCGCCGAGAGGTACTCATCGGCCTGACCCGCGAAGGGGCGCGACTGGTTCGCGAGGTCACCGAACGACGACGGGCCGAGATCGCAACCATTGTCGCCGCCATGCCCCAAGAGGGCCGCCAAGAAGTGGTCGCCGCTCTCAACGCCTTCGCCCAAGCCGCCGGCGAAGCCACACCGAGTGCCGACACAGCCGCCCGTCTCGGCTGGTAGCCCCGCCGCGTTCTTCCTGAAACCCCATCCATTGCGTCCCGCCCCACGGACCGCGCCCCATTAGCCCTAACCGGTCGTAGATGGCCAGCATCCGCTCATAGCGCGATGGGCGTGCGCCTTTGCCCGGTGGGCCATCGGCTTGTGGTGATCATTGGTCCGTGGGCCAGAGCAACGACGCCTTACCCTGGGAGGCTGGGAGTGTGCCTTCCGATGCGGGCCGCAAGCACCGCCGCCCCGGGACCCGTCAGTTCTGGGAGAGTGACTGGGCGTCCCGTCATCGCCAGGATCAAAGCCTCGAGCGGACCGGCGACTAGGGCGCCCTCTCCCGCCTTCCATGCGGTGTCAGTGGCCCGTAGAGCCAGCCCCTCCGCTCGCTTCGGTACCCCGAGGCCCGTGTCCGCATAGATCGTGCTGGCCACCGTCTCTAACAACTCGGCGTCGTAGGACCAGGCCAGTCCCAAAGCCCTGCGGATATCCTGGAGGTGGACCACCAGATCCACCAGGACGTTTATGGGGCGACGCCCCGGGGGCACCGACCGGCGAGGGATCGCGGCCCGATAAGAGGCCATGAGGTCGGCCACCGGGACCGATCCGCGACGGATTGCGTCCTGATGGATGTACCTGCCCAGGCTGAAGCCGGAACGGATCAGGCCCCCAAGGCCACCCAGTCCGGAGAAACGCTCCGGCAGGATCAGGTGGGCGACGACATCACGGATCCGCCAGCCCTCGCACAGACTCGGCGCGTCCCAATCCGTCGGGGCCAACGCCTCGGCCTGGGCGGCGAACTCGCTACGGAGCACGAAGACCCGATCCCACGTATCCATGACAGCTTCCTTTGTCTTTGACGCGTGATGCACTGACTCGTTGCTAGCCAACACCTTTTGTGCCGGACTGTGCGCCGATCACCCGGGGAATCCGGGCGCAAATCTCGTGAAGTCCCACGATAACGAGCACCTGGTGCTCGGCGGCCCGAAGTCGGTCGGCGGCCTCGGCAGTGACGCCCAGCCGGATGTCGAGGACGGAGTGGAACAGCTCGATGCCAGGCATGATCCCCGTCATTGTGGGATGCACGGTGACACCGGGACTGTCACCCGCTCTGTCACGTTCACTGTGAACCGTATGGAGCGACAGCACGCACCGACCAGATGGAGTCCGCGCCCGGTAGAGGATCCACTTGTGACGCGTCGGAGGGCCACTTTGTGGTCGATCGACGGGGTGTCAGCCCGTGCACTGGCAAAAGTACGGCGAGTGCCACCGTCGTTGAGCTCAGGGTGCTCGACGCGCCCTGGCCCACCCGGTCACTGTGTTTGGTTGGTGGCGAGCATCTTGTTGGACGGGTCGAGCGCGCCGAGGATGCGGCCCATAATGCCATCCAGATCAGCCACGTCCGTGTCGGTCAATGCGTCGATCACCGTCTGACACACGGTGGCCACGTGGCCGGGAGCAGTGGCGACGACCTTCGCCCAGCCGTTCGCGGTCAGGGCCGCGTTCGTCGCGCGCCGGTCGTCTGAACAGGGCTTGCGAGACACGAAGTCCTTCTCCTCCAGGCGCGACACGACATGCGACAGGCGCGCGAGAGTCGAGTTGGTCAATGAGGCCAAAGCAGTCATCCGCAACGTGTGCTCGGGCGCTTCGGACAGCATCGCCATCGTGAAGTACTCGAAATGGCTGAGGTCGGCGTCGCGCCGCAACTGTGATTCCAGGGCGCCCGGCAGCAGCTCCACGACCGCGATGAGCTTCTTCCATGCGCTCAGCTGGTCGGCGGTAAGCCAACGATCGTCAGTCATGGAGCGATCCTATCAACTACTTGACGCTACAACCATTGAACAGTACATTACTTGAAGCAACAACAAACGGGAGCTCGCAGCCCCACCAACCATGAGGAGGATGCCTTGACCGCTGTCACGATCATCGGAGCAGGAAACATGGGTAGGGCGATCGCCAGCGCTGTCGCCAAGGGTGGCGCTACGGTCCAGGTACTCGCACGGGACCCCCAGAAGGTGGCGGATGCCATCCCGCCCGCCACGCACGGCACGGTCGGCGAGCC
>PMJN01000440.1 GCA_003157445.1 Micrococcales bacterium | reverse complement strand
CGGATCGGCAACATTTGCGGTCGCCGTGCCGTTGCGCGGAGTTGACACCACGGTCCAGCGGATGTTGATCTTCTCCATCCTGATCGGCCTGGCGGTCATAGCCTCATGTGCCCTACTGGGCTGGTACGGCGTGCGTCGCGCGTTTCGGCCGCTGACCCACATCGAGGACACCGCCGCAGCCATCGCGGCGGGCGACCTGACCCTACGGATCCCCGAGCCAGCCGCCCAAGACGAGGTCGCGAGCCTGTCCCGGTCGCTGAATGCGATGTTGGCTCAGATCGAGCAGTCCTTCGCAGTCCGCGAGGCCTCTGAGGACCGGATGCGCGAGTTCGTGGCCGACGCCTCGCACGAGCTACGCACCCCCTTGGCCGCGGTAAGAGGGTATGCCGAGCTGTACCGCCAGGGGGCTGTCACCAAACCCGAGGACATCACCGGCACGATGCGACGCATCGAGGACGAGTCGATCAGGATGGGCGGGCTGGTCAACGACCTGTTGATCCTGACCCGGCTAGACAGGAAGCGGCCCCTGGAACGAGGGCCGGTCGACCTCACCGTGCTTGCCGCCGATGCAGTCCAGGACGCCCGTGCCCTGGACCCGACCCGCAAGGTGCGACTGGTCGCCCTTTCTGGAGACCTCGAGCCAACCCCCATCGAGGGTGACGAAGCCAAGCTGCGCCAGGTTGTCACCAACCTGGTGGGCAACGCCGTAAATCACACCCCCGAAGGCACCGGCATCGAGATCGCCGTAGGCAGCGGTGCTCCCGGTCACGCCAGGCTCGAGGTTCGGGACCATGGTGACGGCGTCGACCCCGTCAACGCACGCAAGGTCTTTGAGCGGTTCTACCGGGGCGACCCATCCCGGGTCCGAGGTCACGGCGGTGGCAACGGTCTGGGCCTTGCCATCGTGGCTGCCATTGTGAGCGCCCACGAGGGCCAGGTCGGGGTGGCAGCCACCCCCGGTGGCGGTGCGACCTTCGTGGTGGATTTGCCCACAGCAGACTCCCAGCCAGCACCCAGCGTTGTTTGACATTAATGGGATTGACTTGGCTTATCGACCGAAGGAGACTCCCATGACTCAGCAGCCGCCGCCCCCGTTCCCAGAGCCCACAGATGGCATGCCACCTCAGGGCACGCCACCTCAGAGCTCAACCCCGCAGAGCTCAACCCCGCAGGGCACGCCAGCGCAGTCATCTTGGTCATCACAACCACCCGGGGACAGTTCGCAGCACACCGGCCCGCTCTGGTACGAACAGACGCAGACACAGATGCAGTACCCTGCCTACCCCCCAGCGGTTCCACAGACTTCGAACGAGCCGGGCCCCGGCTCGTTCACGAACCCCGGAGCAAGACCGAATCGCTCGGCCAAACCCCGCAGGCTAGCCGAGGCCGGCGCCATCGCCCTGGTCGCGGCAGTCCTGGCCAGCACGGGGACGTATGCCGTGACGCGCAACAATGTCACGACCTCTTCCGTTGCCCAGACCGCTGCCAGGGCGACCACCTCAGCGTCGCCGGTGGTGCAGGCCAACGCCTCGGCCCCCAACTGGTCGGTCACGGCCGGTGTGGTCTCGCCCAGCGTGGTGGCCATTACCGTGACCGGCAGCCAGGCTAGCGGGCAGGGCTCCGGTGTCATCTTCGACAGCTCTGGCCACATCCTGACCAACAACCACGTAGTGGCAGCCGGCGGGACAGGCTCCCAGATCTCGGTGACCCTGGCCGACAACCGGACCTTTGACGCGACGGTCGTGGGCACCGACTCCTCCACAGACCTGGCGGTCATCAAGCTGACCAACGCGCCCAGTGATCTCAAGGCCATTGCTTTGGGCGATTCCAGCGTCATTAAGGTCGGCGACCAGGTCATGGCCGTCGGCAACCCGCTGGGTCTAGCCGGCACTGTGACCACTGGCATCGTCAGCGCGCTCAACCGGCCTGTCAGTACCTCAGACCAGTCCAGTAACCCCAACGCCACACAGACCGCAGACCCGGTCGTGAGCAACGCAATCCAGACCAGTGCCGCGATCAACCCAGGCAACAGTGGCGGCGCGCTGGTCAACGCCAGTGGCCAGCTGATCGGGATCAACTCGGCCATCGCCTCGCTCGGGTCCTCTGGCGGTACGTCCTCTCAGAGCGGCAACATCGGGATCGGTTTCGCCATCCCGGTAAACGAGGCCCGGTCGATCGCCAGCCAGCTGATCTCCACCGGCAAGGCCACCCACCCCTACCTCGGGGTCTCTTCAAAAGACGGCGTCGTCACCTACGGTTCAGCCAAGCGCGCCGCAGCCGTGCTTACTAATGTCGTCAGCGGAACCCCCGCCGACAAGGCAGGGCTGCAAGCCAACGACGCCATTATCGCCGTGGACGGCAACTCCATCGACGGGTCCCTGTCGCTGGTCGCCCAGGTACGCCAGCACAATGTGGGCGACAAGGTCACCCTAAAGTTCTTGCGTAGTGGTCAGAGCCAGGACGTCAGTGTCACCCTCATCACCCTGCCGGCAAGGTAGTAGCGCCGAACTCACGGCGTTTCAGTTCGCCAGCCACCCGGTGATCCGGGTGGCTGGCGAACTGACAGACTGGATTCCATGGCTGCGCTGATCACCTGGTGGACCATGGACGTGCATCGCATCGCGACGCACGTCCCTAGCAGCGACGTCGTCGAACGCATAGGCAGGGACCTGCTGGCGCGCTGGAACGAACCCGCTCGGCGCTATCACACGACCACACACCTGGTGGAGATGTTCGGGGCGCTTGAGGAGCTAGAAGAAGCCCAGGAGATCGACGACCGTCAATGCTCGGTCGCCCGGCTAGCGGCGTGGTTTCATGACGCGATCTATGACCCTGCATCAAGTGCGGGGTCCAACGAGGCTGACAGTGCCACACTCGCTCGGGGCGCCTTGAAAGAGCTGAGTTTGCGAGACGGTGACATCAACGCCATCGAGCGGCTGATCCAGCTCACCGCCAGACACGACACCGATGCCGCACAACCCCTTGACGCTGCGCTTCACGACGCCGACCTATGGATCCTGTCTGCGAAACAGGAGCGGTTCGACAGCTACTGTGACCAGGTTCGCCAGGAGTTCGCACATGTCCCGGACTCGGACTACCGGAAGGGTCGTACAGCCATTCTCGGGCCGTTGATGCACCGCGACAGGATCTATCGGACATCACACGCCCTACACAGCTGGGAGACTCCCGCCAGGATTAACCTGGGCCGTGAACTGAGCCGTCTGCGCGTCGACGCCTAAGTTCGTCACCTCAGAACACGGACGTCCTTTGTTCAGCTGCCACCCCCTTGTAGATAACTGGTCCCACCTATGCTGGTTGTGGACGAGCATCTCGTCGCAAGGGGTGTCCACCGAATCACCCGGGGTGCCCACGGCCCTTCACCTTTGGTTTTGCCGATACTCGCGCCAAGACACATGAGGGCGAGTACTGGGGCCATGGTTGCCCCAGAGGCCATGGCGACACCCTTCGGTCGCAGGCGCAGGCGCCGACACCTTCAAGGAGGGTGCACCAACCAAGGCCGGCATCAGCCGCGAGCGTGACCGTGGACATGGGCGAACAATGGCCACCAGAACTCGCCACTGCAACGCCGCTCGGCCTCTGCCCAACTCACCCACTCGGCGACGTCGACGTCAACCCCAATCGGCGCGACCGGTGGCCTGACAACATCCAGAACAGTGGCGAAGCAGGCGACATAGTTACGACGGAACGGCCAGCGGCCGGTCGAGGCCGCGTCGAATGTCACCCGCTCATAGCCGCAGGCTCTCAGCGCCGCAGCATCGATGCTCAGACCCGTCTCCTCCCAGGTTTCCCGGGTCGCACACTCCAAGACCGTCTCGCCTGGTTCACGCCCGCCCGCCGGAGCCCCCCAGGCATCGCGGACCACAGTGCGCACCAGCAGCAGAGCGCCATTGGCGTCGGTGACGAAGACCGCTGCAGCTGCGGTGAGCTCGTTGGGGGTCGCCAGGCGTGAGGCAACCAGATGCAGGCTGTGCTCGACCTCTACCTGGGGCAGCACGTTGTGGTACGCCGCCAGCGGTCGCTCCCCCTTGCGCTTCTGGAACCGCAGCCCGCTGTCCCGCAGAAGGTTGGCGAGGTTTTTGCCTCCCGTGGGCCGTGCGCCAGCCGCGACCAGGGCGGCGTACGACTCCTGCGGGACGTCAAAATGATCGCCGTCATACCCCCGCTCAGGAATGCCCGCCTGTGCAGCGAACGCGCGCAGCTCGTCGTAGGACGTGTCGCTGATCACGTGAGACCACAGCCGCCCGTGCGCGGGCCAGCTTGGTGGGTCGATCCAGATCGCCAAGGCCTGCTCCCTTTCTCTGGCTGCCGACCCTAATCGACCCGACATCCTCAGTCAGTCGTGATGGCCCACAAAACGTCCAGCTTGGCCGCGCGCCGCGCCAGCCAGACCGCGGCCAGCACTCCGACCAAGCCCGCCAGCACCACGAAGAGCAGCAGCTGTACAGACGGCACCGACAACACCTCGATGCCCGAGTCCGCCTGCCAACGCTGCAGAGCGACGCCGAACACCAGAGCAAGGCCCACCCCGAGAAGAGCACCCAGCAGCGCGATGAGCAACAGGTCTTTGACCACCCGACCGCCCTCGCAGCCGGCAGCGCGGTCACTGCCTCGATCCAGATCGTGGTGGCAGGCGTACGTATGAGCTCTCCCGGGGAGTTGGCGATCGGCCGCAGAGCATCTCTGAGCCGCTTCCAACCCTTGGGTCGACCCATTTCATCAGCACAGTCAGGTTCGCCCTTAAGACAACCCTTAGAGAACTCTGAGCGGCCCCTGAGCCACTGCTTGGGACATGGCTGGTCGGGGGGCCGCACGGCGGATCAGGACGACGCGAAGGGCGGCCCCCCCAACTGGGGGAACCGCCCTCTGCTTGTGAGCTGTTGGCGGGAGCTAGAAGCCCATGCCACCCATCTCGTCGCCACCCGGGGCCGCTGGAGCGGCCTTTTCGGGCTTGTCGGCGATGACGACCTCAGTGGTCAGGAACAGGGCGGCAATTGACGCGGCGTTCTGCAGCGCCGAGCGCGTGACCTTGGCCGGGTCGATGATGCCCTCGGCGATCAGGTCAACGTACTCGCCGTTGGCCGCGTTCAGACCCCAACCGGACGGCAGATTGCGAACCTTCTCGGCCACAACCCCACCCTCCATACCGCTGTTGATGGCGATCTGCTTGAGCGGCGCCTCGGAAGCGACGCGAACAATGTTCGCACCAGTTGCCTCGTCGCCCTCAAGCTTGAGGTTGATGAATGCAGCATCTGTGGCCTGCACGAGAGCCACGCCGCCACCGGCGACGATTCCCTCTTCGACAGCAGCCTTGGCATTGCGGACTGCGTCCTCGATGCGGTGCTTACGCTCCTTGAGCTCGACCTCAGTGGCCGCGCCCGCCTTGATGACTGCAACGCCACCGGCAAGCTTGGCCAGGCGCTCCTGGAGCTTCTCACGGTCGTAGTCCGAGTCGGACTTGTCGATCTCCGCGCGGATCTGGTTGACGCGGCCAGCAATCTGGTCAGCGTCTCCAGCACCCTCCACGATGGTCGTGTCGTCCTTGGTCACAACGACCTTGCGTGCACGCCCGAGCTGGTCAAGCTCGGTGGTGTCGAGCTTG
>PMJN01000215.1 GCA_003157445.1 Micrococcales bacterium | reverse complement strand
TTGGGATGGATCCTGATGAGCGGGGCGTGCTCGCTGGTGAGTGCCTCGGCGACCCCGCGGATCTCCAGACACCGCACGCGCCAGGGCTGGACGGAGACGAGGTCATCGACGACAAATGCAGCGTGACCGTTGTCAGCGATGTTGCGGAACTTTCGGCTCTTGTCCAAGTTGTATCCGTGGATATCGATCGTTGCGGTGGTGGGATTGTAGGAGAATCCCACCGGGCTGACCTGGAGAGTCCCGTTCGGCTGGACGGTGGCAAGACGACCCAGACGCTGGCTGGCCAGGTAGTCGAGTTCGGTCTGCGTGAACACCATGACAATGATGCTAGGTCAGCCGGGCGCGTCGATGAGGTCAACGGCAATATCCGGATGCGGCATGAACAGGTCGTCGGCAGACTGACGTGATGTCCGGTTCAGATCGGATGAGGTTCAGTAGCGAGGCCTCGTCCCAGTCTGGCCTTGCTAAGTTGCTCAAGTCGGTGGAGCCGCTTCTGACAGAGGCGGGCTACACCCGGCTTGCTCAGTTCGCGGACGTCTCGGAGCACCCCGGTTGCTGCGTGGCGCAGTCGAGCCGTCAGAGGCCTAGTGGCGCTATCGCTGCCCATTAGAACCAGCGAGCCTCGGTGCCCACGAATGACCGTGCTGATGCATGACCTGCGCGACGCTTGTCTACACAGAGGTCGGGTTGCCCGGCTCCTGGATTTCGGCCCGATAGGTCTCCAGCCGGCTCGCGAGCTCTCCGGGTTGGCTGAGAGCCACCAGGTGCCCGCCCGGGCATTTCATCGAGTGTGATTTCCAAGCGGTTCTAAACGATGCGTGGCTGGAACTCCACTGGGAAGACGGTTGTGGTGGCTCTGAAGGAACCTGGCGGGCAACCCCGGCCGCGCCTTGGCAGGCCTTGGCTGGGTGAAGGCGTGGGACTGGACCGGCGCTTCGTGGGCCATGGCTTCGGCCGTGATTTCGGGTGGGACGTCGTGGAAGAAGGCGTCTAGCAGATCCGGGTCGCCTTGGAGCCTTTGGGCCTTCGTGAGCGGCTTGCTCGGCTCGCCCTGTGCCGTGGCCCGTGTCTTCCCACCAGCCGCCGGCGCTCTTCCCGGGCGCAGGGACCATCGCGTTGAGCATCACCAGGAGATCGACTGGCTGTCGCTCGCAAGCCAGTGGCGCGGTGAACCTGGCAAGTAACTGGGCAACCACGATGACCTGACTGCGATCGCCATTGCCTCGATCACCGCGCCGGCGTATTCCGCGCGGCCGGCTGAACTGTCGCAGGCAGGCTAACCCCTCCGCGTCGTGTCCGCGATGATGGAGATCGGCAATGAGTCGATGCCAGTACCAGGGGCGCCTCGCGTCCGGGGGATGAGTACGTAGGTCGTCACCGTCCCAAATCGGATCATCGAGATCACCGCAGCGTCAACCAGGCAGTCCGCCACCGTTCCGCACGGCCTGGCTCGCAACGATCAGCTCGATGATGGAGATCTCCGGGGCGTTGACCGGCGGCGCACGGCACCGTTACGAGCGGGAACTGGCGGATGCGACTGAAGCGGTGGTTCCGGCTTTTCAGGCCGTTTTCGGGGCACCTCGGCTGACACGAGGCCCCCGGATCTGGACCGGGCTGAAGCAAGCTAGAGGATGACGCAGATGCCCGCTCTCCCTGAATCAGTCACAGTCATGAACGGGATGTCCGTAGGCAGGCTTACGAAGTCCTGGTGAAGGTCAACCGTGTCAACGCGGCATGCCCACGAACCTGAGTTCGACGGCGTCTCCCATGAGGCGTAGCCAAACTGCCGGTAGATGCTGTTTGCGGTGGGGTTGGCAAGGTCGGTGTACAGCATGCACGTGCGTCCTGCCGTGGCGAGCTCACGGGCGGTCAGTGATGCGACGCAGGCGCTGGCGAAGCCTCGCCTGCGGTACCCGTCAGGGTGTAGACGAAGTGGACCCGTCTGAGCCCGCCCTGTGCCACGGTGGTCGCGGCCATGGAGACCAAGGCGTCGTCCACCTCCCAGACGACCAGCAGCCCGGCGTTGATACGCGTCCCGATCTCGTCATTCCCACTGGAAGTCGCGCCAGTCTCGGCGAAGAACTGCTCTGCCCAGCCCCGCATCGCCGGGGGTCGCCAGCCGCAGCCGACCTGGGATCGCGCGCGGGATCGTGACCTGATCCGCGCTATACAAGCCCATCCGCATGGCGGGCGTGGCCGCCGGCCCACCGAGGCGTGAGTACTCACTCGCAAACTCCTGCGGCGTGGTGTCTAGACCCGCCACGCCCGGCAGACCAGGTCGCAGCCGCCACATCATGCGCGCTAGCGTGCGAATTGCCCCGCCGGGCCGGTAGACAGGTACACCCCGTGCGCAGGGGTGTGCTGGGCGGCGGCAACGACCATCTCATGGTCCTGCACCCACAGCCACAGATTCGGCTCCGCACCGGCGAGGTCTACCCCGACGCGGCTGGTCGCGGTGCTGAGCAGGACACTGTGCTCGACCGGTCGCTGACGAAGGAAAACGCCAAGTAGTGCAGATACTCCCCGGCGTCGGTGCTGTACCGAGGGAACATCACTCTTGCCTCTGCCTGGTCTGCATGGGGGTTATCGTGCCAATGGCGGGGACAGGCCTGGATTCTTGGGTACGTTCGTCGCTATGAGCAAAGATCCACGCAGCCAGCGTCAGCGGATGCTGGCCGGGCACTGGTACACCGTCGATGACGAGCTCGATGCGCTGATGCGCAGGGCGCAGCAGCTTGCCGAGCGGTACGCCCGGATGTGGAACGCCGACCCCAGCGCCGCGCGTGGAGTTCTTGACGACCTGCTGGGGTCGTTGGGCGAGCACACCGTCATCCGACCGCCGTTGTATGTCGACTACGGCGTGCACATCCGTGTGGGTGCACGCACGTTCGTGAACTTCGGTCTGGTCGCGCTGGACGTTGCCGAGATCACGATCGGCAACGACGTGCAGATTGGTCCGAATGTCCAGCTGCTGACGCCAGTCCATCCGGTCGAGCCCGGCCCCCGACGCGACAAGCTTGAGGCTGCTAAGCCGATTACGATCGGTGACAATGTTTGGCTCGGTGGCGGTGTCATCGTGTGCCCTGGCGTGACGATTGGTGAGAACACCGTCGTCGGTGCAGGAGCCGTGGTCACCAAGGATCTTCTGGCGAACGTCCTGGCTGTTGGCAACCCCGCGAGGGCCTTGCGCGAGATCTAGTGTGCGCGGACGGTCTTTGTGCTGGACCTCGTCGACCGGTTGCACTTCGCTGGTCTTCAGCAGCTCTTCGCGGTGGGACCGCTGCTCTGGGGCTTGCATGGCATCTTCGATGGCCTCTTTGCATCCGCCGTTTGTCTCGCCTGGGGCCACCCGAGGCACCGAGCGCCATGCCGAAACCGGCTAGTCCGGCCCGACATCGCTGCCTGCTCAGCATCGATAACGAAGCTATTCGACATGCGTGGCTACGCCAGCGAGCTGAGCCACCTCGCTCGAAGGTGCCCGCCGCGGTCGTGCTACCGACCAACGGCCGGTCTTGTCGCAGTCTTACCGGCGCTGCGTAGGGATTTGAGGGCGAAAGCTCATGTTCAGCGGCCCAGACGCAGGTAGGTCTGCTCTGTGCGTTCCTTGGCCGGGGCCCACCAAGACTCGTGGTCGCGGTACCACTGGATCGTCTGGGTGAGTCCGGCGCGGATGTCTTGGTACTGGGGCGACCATCCAGTCTCGGCCCGCAACTTGCTGGAGTCGATGGCGTAGCGCATGTCATGGCCGGGCCGGTCGGATACCAGGTCGAACCAGTCGGCCGGCTTGCCCATGAGCTCCAGCAGCAGCGCTACGATCTGGCGGTTGTCCTGTTCACCGTCGGCGCCGATGAGGTAGGTCTCACCGACTCGGCCCTTCTCCAGGATCGTCACGACTGCGTCGTTGTGGTCATCCACATGGATCCAGTCGCGCACGTTGGCGCCCTTGCCGTACAGCTTGGGCTTGATCCCCTGCAGAATGCCCGTGATCTGGCGAGGTATGAACTTCTCGACGTGTTGGTAGGGCCCGTAGTTGTTGGAGCAGTTGGACAGCGTGGCCTGCAGGCCGAACGAGCGAATCCACGCGCGTACCAGCAGGTCTGCGCTGGCTTTGCTGGCCGAGTATGGGCTCGAGGGATTAAGTGGCGTCTGTTCAGTGAAACGCGAAGGGTCGTCGAGTTCCAGATCGCCGTAGACCTCATCGGTCGAGATGTGGTGTATCCGCACGTTGTGCTTGCGGGCTGCCTCGAGCAACCGGAAAGTGCCGATTATGTTGGACTCCATGAACGGCCACGGGTCATCCAGGGAGTTGTCGTTGTGCGACTCGGCTGCGAAGTGGACGACGGCATCGGCGTTCGCCACGAGGCGATCCACCAGGTCGCCATCGGCAATGTTGCCGTGAACGAACTCGATCTGGTCGGCAACCGGAGCAAGGTTCTCCAGCGAGCCTGCGTACGTAAGGGCGTCAACAACCGTGAGCTCCCAGTCGGGGCGGGTCTGCCGGGTGCGCTGGACGAAGTTGGTGCCGATGAAGCCTGCGCCACCGGTAACGAGCACCTTCATGTGATTCTCCTTGAGATCGGGTTATCAACTTGTACATTACGAGCAGGCGGACACGTTCTTCGCCCCCGCGCCAAGCTGCGCGATTGGTCGGCTCTTGCGATTAGGGAGCGGACCTTCGCCGCTGGTAGCCTTAACCCTGCCGTGCAATCGGCCGCGGATACAGAGAGCCTGGGTGAACCTGCCCCGAGGCACCGCGCAACGAAATCTACCGAGGAGATACCGAGTGCCCCTGGACACTGCTGTCAAGCAAGAGATCATGACCGAGTACGCCACCCACGAGGGCGACACCGGTTCCCCCGAGGTCCAGATCGCCATGCTCACCCGTCGGATACTGGACCTTACCCAACACTCGCGTGAGCACAAGCACGATCACCACAGCCGCCGCGG
>PMJN01000159.1:2276-4906 GCA_003157445.1 Micrococcales bacterium | reverse complement strand
GACGGCGTCGGCCGCGAGCAAACGCGCTGTATCGACAGCTCGCACATCCACCTCGGTCCAACCTGCGCGGGTGGCAATCGGAGCGGCCAGCGTCGCGTCGCGGCTGCTTCTGGTGGTGCCTTGGCTGGCTTCGGTGGAGCTCGAGTCGGTCACAGATCGAGCCTAACCGAGAAAGATGGGACCCAACACGCGCACGACGGCGCCCATGATGGGCCGTGGGCATGGCGCGAGCGCCCAACGACGCTAGACTTCTGCTCCTTCAGTGGGCGCAGACTTTCGAGTGTTTCGCGTCCGGTCCACACCACCTCCCCAAGGACGCCGTGACTGTTCTAGAGCCGCGTTTGGATCCTGTATCGACGGGGTCGGATCACCCGGGTTACCGCCAGGTCTTGGCCGACTATGTCGCCCTGACCAAGCCGCGAATCATCGAGCTGCTTCTGGTGACGACCTTGCCCACCATGTTCCTGGCTCAGCGCGGGCCGCCGTCGCTGCCGCTGATTGTGGCGACACTGGTTGGAGGGACTCTGTCCGCCGCGTCGGCCAACGTGCTGAACTGTTATCTCGATCGCGACATCGACAAAGTCATGCACCGGACGCAGAACCGGCCGCTGGTCACAGGTGCGATCGCCCCTGGCGCCGCGCTGCGTTTTGGAGTGTTGTTAGCTCTGGCCTCGACCCTGTGGCTGGGGCTAGTGGTCAACTGGCTGTCGGCGACCCTGTCTCTGGCTGCGATCGCGCTCTACGTCTTTTTCTACACGATGCTGCTCAAGCGTCGCACCTCCCAGAACATCGTGTGGGGCGGCGCGGCCGGCTGTATGCCAGTGCTTATCGGCTGGTCTGCGGTCACCGATTCGCTGGCCTGGCCGGCGCTGGTTCTTTTCCTGATCGTGTTCTTCTGGACGCCGCCGCACTACTGGCCGTTGTCGATGCGTTTCAAGGATGAGTACGAAGCCGCTGGAGTGCCGATGCTCCCGGTCGTGGCCAAGGACTCGGCGGTGGCTCGTCAGGTGGTGATCTACAGCTGGCAGACTGTGCTCATCTCTTTGGTGCTGATCCCGGTCGCCTCGATGGGCTGGATCTATCTGGTCGTGACGCTAGCCTCGGGTGGGTTGTTCCTGTTGGAGGCGCACAAGCTCCTGTTGCGCGCCCACGCGCCGCAGAACACCACTACCGCCTCGCTGAATCCGATGAGGCTGTTCCACTACTCGATCAGCTACCTGACCCTGGTGTTCCTCGCGGTCGCGATCGACTCAGTGCTGCACTTCGCGCTTCCGTAGGCTCAGCACGGCGTTCGTCAGCGCTACCGCCAGCAGGCTGGCCCCGAGCATATGGGCCATCACAAGCAGTTCGGGTAGGCCGGTGAGGTACTGCACGTAGCCGACCACTCCCTGAAGCATGGTGATCCCGAAGACCGCGTGCCAGGCCCGTCGAGGTCTCGGGTCGGTCGCGGTCAGCTGCACCGCCAGCAGCACGGCGACTACCAGTCCCACCAAGAGCATCACGGCGTCGGCGTGAACCCACGCGATCGTGCGTGGGTCGAACCCGAACCGTGGCGTACTGGCGTCACCGGAGTCCGGGCCGGATCCGGTGACCATCGTGCCGAGGACCAGGATGGCTGCGCCAAGGGTGGCCACAGCCCACGCGATGGAGCGGATCTGTGGTCGCACCAGGGCAACTGGGGGCTGGTCACCTTCGCCCACCCGGTACAGCAGGTATGCAGACAGAGAGACCAGGACCATCGAGGCTAGGAAGTGAGCGGCTACGATCGCAGGGTTGAGGCCGGTCAGCACGGCGACGCCGCCCAGGACCGCCTGCAGCATCACGCCGAGCAGTGGCAGGACCGAGATCCGGCGCAGGCCGCGACGCTCAGGCGCCCAGCGCCAGATCGCGACGATGACCAGCAGGGCGCCAATGCTCACGACACTGGTCAGGGACCGGTTGCCGAACTCGATGAGCTTGTGGAACCCCTGCGCCTGGTAGGGCACCGGAGTGAACGACCCCGGAACACACTGCGGCCAGGTCGGGCAGCCAAGGCCCGAACCGCTGAGGCGTACCAGCCCGCCGGTAACCACGATGCCGATTTCCAGGATCAGGTTGATCACCAGGACCCGTCTCAACCAGGGGTTGACCGCCGGTGGGTTCGCTTGGGTGGTCAGCAGTGGTTGTGGCTGGAACGGTTGGGTCATCAGTCGCTCCAGCGGAACGTGCGTGAGGCCAGAGCCGTCGCCACGCCGCCCCAGACAATAAGTACCAGCAGCGGTAGTACGGCCAGTCGCCCGCCGATGAAGGCAACCCGCAGTCCGTCGCCCAGAGCGCCGGAGGGAAGCAGGGCGGCGAGATGAGAGAGGCCGGCGGGCATCTGGGAAGGCGGGACGATGACGCCGCCGAGACCCAGGAGGCAGATCCAGATCAGGTTCGCCAGCGCGAGCACGCCCTCGGCGCGCAGCGTGCCGGCCAGAAGCAGTGCCAGGGCAACGAACGCCCATGTGCCCACTAGCGTCAGAAGTGCGGCGGGCAGCAGACCTATCCACTTCGGCTGCCATCCCAAGGCCAGGCCCAGGCTGCCGATCAAGATGAACTGGGTGAGCTCGATACTCAACACAGCCAGAGCCTTGGCAACCAGCAGGCCG
>PMJN01000159.1:0-2250 GCA_003157445.1 Micrococcales bacterium | reverse complement strand
CACGAGGGCGACCAGAAGTTGCTCTCCGTTACGCAGGAGGGTGCCGGTCTCAAAGCGGGTTTGTGCCAGCACACGTTCTCGGGTCGGAGCCGCGCCATGGGTTGCAACGGTCTCCGAGGGTGCCGGACTCATCGCTGCGACTCCCGGGTGAGGGAGAAGTAGAGGTCCTCAAGCGAGCTTTCACTTGTAACTTCGGCGAGGCTGCCCTGGGTGGCAACCCGGCCCGCGGTGACGATGACGATGTGATCGGCCAATCGCTCTGCCTCCTCGAAGGAGTGGGTGGTGACGATGACTGCGCAGCCGGTGTCCCGGGTCTCTCGGATGAGGTCCCAGGCGTCGAGCCGGGCGTGAGGGTCTAGACCCGCGGTGGGTTCATCCAAGAAGGCGACGTGTGGCCGGCCCACCAGGGCCGCGGCGAGGGCGACGCGCTGCTTCTGCCCGCCGGACAGCCGGCGGACGGTCGTGCCGGCGAACGCGTCGATCCCGAGCCGTTTCACGAGCATCTCGACGTCGGCGGGGCAGCTGTGGAAAGCGGCGAGGTGGCGCAGCAGCCGCACTGGAGTGCTGGCATTGGGCAGTCCGCCGTCTTGCAGCATGACTCCCACGGCGGCACGGTGGTCGGCACTGGCCTGCCAGGGATCGGTGCCGAAGACCCTTACCTGGCCCGAGTCCGGGCGTCGCAGACCCTCGGCGCACTCGATGGTTGTCGTCTTGCCGGCACCATTGGGCCCCAGGATCGCGGTCACCTGGCCATGGCGAGCAGTCCAGGTCATATCCGCCAGGGCAGTGGTTGTACCAAACCTCTTGGCGAGATTGCGCACACTCACGGCCTCGGTCACGCACAGGAGTCTAGGTCCACCGGCCACGATTCCCACGATCAGATCCATGCGTTCGCCCAGCACGACGGTGCGAGCATCGTGAGTTAGGTAACCCTAACTAGCCATCCGGGGTCGAATTAGGTCACAATGTTCTTGTGTTAATCGCCGACCACCCAGTTTCCGAACGTGCGCAGGGGTCCAACCCCCCTCCGCACGTTCTTGAGGCGCGCACCCGAGACCTGGTCCGACAGGCCATCTCCGAGGATGGCCCGCTTACCGCGACCGACCTGGCGACCCGTTTGAGGCTGACGCCAGCCGCTGTGCGCCGACACCTTGACCTGCTCGTCGACAACGGCGCGATCGAGGAACACGAGCCTGCCACGGCTGGCAGTCGCGGGCGCGGACGCCCAGCGCGCGCCTACGTCCTGTCCGAGGCCGGTCACCTCGCTCTGGACAGCGACTACGACGACGTGGCCACCTCGGCGTTGCGCTACCTCGCCGACCATGCGGGTGCAGATGCTGTCGGCGAGTTTGCCCGCCAACGCATCGCAGAGTTCGAGCAGCTGTACGCCACGCGGCTTGCAGCCGCAGGGCGGGACGTGGCCTCCCGAGCGCAGGTGCTGGCAGCGGCACTGACCGCCAACGGTTTCGCCGCCTCCACCCGACCAGTGCGAGCTGGCACGCCTTTGGCCGGAGTGCAACTTTGCCAGGGGCACTGCCCGGTGCAGCACGTCGCAGCCGAGTTTCCGCAGTTCTGTGACGCTGAGACAGATGCGTTCTCGCGCCTGCTCGGAGTCCACGTTCAACGCCTGGCGACCCTCGCCCATGGCGAGCACGTCTGCACCACGTTCATCCCCTTGAGTGCCGTCAAGGCACCGTCAGGAACGACCACCTCTGATGGAAGGTCCAACCAATGAGTATTGACGAAATGAGCACCGACTCCTTGAGCAAGGTTGAGGAACTCAACCCGGGACTGAAGGGCCTTGGGACCTATGAGTACGGCTGGTCGGACAGTGATGCGGCTGGTGTGTCGGCTCGCCGAGGGCTGAACGAGGAAGTCGTTCGTGACATCTCTGGCCGCAAGAGCGAGCCTCAGTGGATGCTGGATCTGCGACTGAAGGGGCTAAAGCTCTTCGGCAAGAAGCCCATGCCCAGCTGGGGATCTGACCTGACTGGCATTGACTTCTCCAACATCAAGTACTTCGTGAAGTCCACCGAGAAACAGGCCACTACCTGGGATGAGCTGCCCGAGGACATCCGGAACACTTATGACCGTCTGGGCATCCCTGAGGCTGAGAAGCAGCGTCTGGTCGGTGGTGTGGCGGCACAGTACGAGTCCGAGGTCGTCTACCACCAGATCCGTGCGGATTTGGAGGAGCAGGGCGTCATCTTCGTCGACACGGACACGGGACTGCGTGAGCACGAAGACCTG
>PMJN01000336.1 GCA_003157445.1 Micrococcales bacterium | reverse complement strand
ACCGCCGCAGCCGATCACGGCCACAGAGTCACCACGACTGACACCACCAGTGTTGACCGCAGCACCAAACCCCGCCATCACCCCGCAGCCCAGCAGACCCACGGTGGTGGCATCGGCCTGCGGGTCCACCTTGGTGCATTGACCGGCCGCAACCAGGGTCTTCTCGATGAACGCGCCGATCCCCAACGCCGGCGAGAGCTCCGTGCCATCGGTCAAGGTCATCTTCTGCTCGGCGTTGTAGGTGTTGAAGCAGTACTGCGGCTTGCCCCTGGCACACGCCCGGCACTGACCGCACACAGCGCGCCAGTTCAGGATGACGAAGTCGCCCGGCGCGACATTGGTGACACCCTCGCCCACCGCCTCGACCACACCAGCAGCCTCATGGCCCAACAGGAACGGAAACTCGTCGCTGATGCCACCCTCGCGGTAGTGCACGTCCGTGTGGCAGACCCCGCAGGCCTCGATCTTGACAACGGCTTCACCAGGACCCGGATCCGGCACGATGACGTCCACGATCTCCACTGGCGCACCCTTGGCGCGAGCGATTACTCCCTTGACGGTGCTGGGCATGCCGCTCTCCTCTGATCTGGTTTGGCGCCCAGACTATCGAATCCACAAGGCCAGGGGCCGGATCGGACCGGCAAGTGGCTTCGGCTGATAGCTGGTGCAAGGTCCCCTTCCTGAGGGCGGGTAGCCGGGCTTGCGAGCCTGATCACCGAGTTCTACGTGTCCGCCAAGATCGTCTCCGCGCTCTGCCACAGAACGAGCCGGGGTGATCAACGTCCGCTCAGTGACGGCGACTACCCGGTCACGGACAAGGATGTCACTGGTGTCTCTTGGCCCGAAGAGGAGATCGCTCAGCGCGGCGAGGCCGTCCCGTTCCGCCTGTAGGACGACCACGGTCGCTGAAGGAGCGCTCTGGGAAGTACACCCTCGCCGCCCAGCCGTGTGACACCTACGTCGTCCAGGACGGCCGACTGATCACGGGGCAGAACCCCCTGCAGTGCCAAGCCGCCGCGGGCGCCGTGATCAAGCAGCTCAGCTGACGCGGAACAGGAGGACCGTGCCTGGAACACGGTAAGGGACATCAAGATTCCCGTTCTGCGCCAACGAGCGTAAGACGCAACTCTGGCAAGCCAACCTTCGTCGTGGCCCGCTGGATCGGCGAGCGCGAGCTCCGCCTCTCCTACGATTCGTGTTGTTCCGAAGGGCTCCCGGGTGGGTTTCTGAGGCCCATTTCGGCGGCCAAAGTGCCACCCGTGACCAAAACCGTGACCAAACGGGCTGCTTTGGCCTCGCCGGAGTCCGTTGACGACTGGAGCAGGTCCCGAGCTTTTGCGCCATGGCCTGGTCCCGGCCTTGGGATCGGTGGGCGTAGATCGGCGAACAGGTTCGCCGCGGTTAGCCGATGTGCCGGCCAAGCAGGCTCAGATCGGCCGGGCTGAGACGATCGGCGGACGTCTTCGCCTGGTGCCAGTATGGGTAGAGCAGGGGCTGGGCACTGACTTCGTCCAGCCGCGAGACCTCGTTGTCGGTGAGCGCGAGTTCTGCCGAGGCCAGATTATCGGTCAACTGGTCCTCGGTGCGGGCGCCGACGATCACCGAGGTGACCGCTGGCTTGCCGACGATGTAGGCCAACGCGATCTGCGCGGCTGACACGCCTCGCGCGGCGCCGATGTCGACAAGTACCTCAATCGTGGCGTACAGCTTGTCCTCATCATGGACCGGCGGCTCATCCCACTCACTCAGGTGCCGGCTGCCCGCAGGAGCATCCACGCCGCGGCGGTACTTGCCTGACAGGAGGCCGCCGGCAAGTGGGCTCCAAACAAGGATGCCGAGTCCCTGATCGATCGACACCGGCACCAGCTCGGTCTCGGCGTCACGTGCCTGCAGCGAATAGTAGATCTGCTGACTGACGAAGCGCGACAAGCCGGTGTGCTCGGAGGTCCCCAACGCTTTCATCAGGTGCCACGCCGCGTAGTTCGACGCGCCGATGTACCGCACCTTTCCCGCCTGTACCAAGGCATCCAGGGCACTTAGCGTCTCCTCCAGCGGCGTCTGGCCGTCCCATTCGTGCACCTGGTACAGGTCGATGTGGTCGGTGCCCAACCGGCGCAAACTCGCCTCGGCCGCGCGGATGATGTGGTGCCGCGACAAGCCGGCGTCGTTGGGGCCCTCGCCCATCGGCATACGCACCTTGGTCGCGAGCAGCACGTCCTCGCGATCCCTGCCGAGAGCCTGGCCGACGATTTCCTCCGACAAGCCGTTGGAGTAGACGTCGGCGGTGTCGATCAAGTTGACCCCGGCGTCACGGGCAAGTCCGATCTGCCGGCGCGCACCTTCGACGTCAATCTTCCCGACGGCGCTGGCCCATCCCGTTCCTCCGAAACCCATTGTGCCGAGCGTGATCGTCGAGACACGCAGGCCGGACCTTCCTAGCTGTCGATATTCCATACGCCAAACTTATGATGCCGCCCCGCACTGCTGCGTGTCGGTCCCCCTGTGGCAGCCTCTGCCGGCGTCGTCCGNNCCTGGCCATCAAGAGCGGGAAGCCGAACCGCCGTCCGCCCGGTTTGGAGTCGTGCGCGAGGTCGTGGCTGCGTGGGTGGGCATGGTGCCTGAGCCGGAACTCGACGCCGTCGGCCAGGGCCGGCCGGACCTCCGACGAACAGCGCT
>PMJN01000252.1 GCA_003157445.1 Micrococcales bacterium | reverse complement strand
CGCCGCCGTCGCTGTCCTTGACCACGACGGGACGTTTCACGACCGTGCCCGTGCCCAGGATGGCGACGTTGGGCTGGTTGATGATCGGGGTGTCGAACAGGACCCCGCGACTACCGGTGTTGGTCAGCGTGAAGGTGCCACCAGCGAGCTCATCGGGAGAGATCTTGTTCGTACGGGTCCGCTCGGCCAGGTCGGCGATCTTGCGGGACAATCCGGCGATGTTGAGGTCCCCGGCGTCCTTGATCACTGGCACAAGCAGCCCGCGTTCGGTATCGACTGCGACACCGAGGTTCTCTGAGCCGTGGTAGGTGATCTCGTCACCCTCGACGCTGGAGTTGACGGTGGGATGTGCCTTGAGGGCTTCGATCGCAGCCAGTGCGAAGAACGGCAGGAAGCTGAGCTTGGTGCCCTCACGCGTCTCGAAGTCACGCTTGGCCCTGTCGCGCAGACGCGCGATCTTGGTGACGTCGACCTCGACCACGCTGGTGAGCTGCGCGGAGACCTGCAAAGATTCGACCATCCGCGCGGCGATGACTTTGCGCAGCCGGCTCATCTTCTCGGTTGTGCCGCGCTTGGGTGAGACGGCGGGAATGGACGCCGGGGCTGCAACTGCGGGCACGGTAATGGTCGCCGGGGCGCTCACTTTCTTGGCGGCAGCAGCAGAATCGAGCACGTCCTGCTTGCGGATACGGCCACCGATACCGGTTCCACGCAGCGAAGCGAGGTTGACGTCGTTGTCTTTGGCCAGCTTTCGTACCAAGGGGGTGACGTAGGCCGCGGCATCAGAGCCGCCGGCTGCGCGCGCCGAAGCAGCCGGTGCAGGAGCAGCCGGTGCAGGAGCAGCTGGTGCAGGAGCAGCTGGTGCAGGTTGCTGGATTGGCGCAGCCGGGATCTGGCCGCCGACGATGACCAGATCCGCGCCGACGGGGACAGTTTCGTCCTCACCGACCAGAATCCTGGTAACCGTGCCCGCCACCGGTGAGGGGATCTCGGTGTCGACCTTGTCGGTCGAGACCTCGAGCAACGGCTCGTCGACCGCGACCTGGTCACCCTCGGCCTTAAGCCAACGTGTGACAGTGCCCTCAGTGACCGATTCGCCCAAGGCCGGCATCGTGACAGTGGTGCCGCCGGCGATCGGTCCGCCCGAAGCTGATGGGATTTCAGCGGGAACCTCGGCTGCGGGCTGGGACACCGCTTCCTGGACTGCTGGCGCGGCGAAGACCTGTTCGGGGGCTGGCTCGGCAGCGGCGGCGCTGGCAGAAGCTGGTGCGCCATCACCGACTATGGCCAGGTCTGTGCCCACCGGCACGGTTTCGTCCTCGGCAACGAGGATCTCTTGGAGCGTGCCGGCTACTGGTGAGGGGATCTCGGTGTCGACTTTGTCGGTGGATACCTCGAGCAACGGCTCGTCGACGGCCACGGAGTCGCCGACGTTCTTCAGCCAGCGTGTCACGGTCCCTTCGGTGACCGATTCCCCAAGGGCCGGCATGGTCACGCGTTCAGATGAAATGAGGTCTCCTCGGTTGCGCTGCGACGGTCAGTGGCCGTGCTTATCGGATAGGGTTTGTGCCTGCAAGATCTTGCTGTGCTGATTGCTCCGGCGGAGCCCGTTAGGCGTGGGCGTGAAGGGGTTTGCCGGCCAGGGCGAGGTGGGCCTCGCCGAGGGCTTCGTTCTGGGTGGGGTGGGCGTGGATGAGTTGGGCGACGTCGGAGGGCAGTGCCTCCCAGTTGTAGATCAGCTGGGCTTCGCCGACCTGCTCGCCCATCCGGGCGCCGATCATGTGAACACCCACGACCGGGCCATCTTTCTGGCGGACCAGCTTGATGAAGCCCTGGGTCGCCAAGATCTGGCTCTTGCCGTTGCCACCGAGGTTGTAGTCGTAGGTCTCGATCTGCCCGAACTTGGCCTTGGCCTGGGCCTCGGTGTAGCCGATGGAGGCAATTTCGGGTTCGCAGTAAGTGACGCGGGGGATGCCCATCTCGTCGATGACCGGCGGGTTGAGTCCGGCGATCTGCTCGGCCACGAAGATGCCCTGGGCGAAGCCCCGGTGAGCCAACTGCAGCCCGGGCACGATGTCGCCGACGGCGTAGACGCCCTCGATATTGGTCTGGCATCGCTCGTTGGCCAGGACATAGCCCCGGTCGAGCATGACTCCGGCTTCTTCGTAGCCCAGGCCCGCAGTGACCGGACCGCGTCCGACGGCCACCAGGAGCAGGTCGGCCTCGATGGTCTCCCCGGACTCCAGCGAGACACTCACGGTGTCACCGGAGGTGGTGACGCCGGAGAACTTAACGCCGGTCTTGAAGTTGATCTTGCGCTTGCGGAAGGATCGCTCCAGCTGTTTGGAGATTGCCTCGTCTTCGAGCGCCACCAGGCGTGGGAGAGCCTCGATGATCGTGACCTCGGCGCCGAACGACTTGAAGACCGAGGCGAACTCGACGCCGATGACGCCACCACCGAGAACGATGACCCGGTTGGGAACGTAGTCAAGCAAGAGTGCCTGCTCGCTGGTCATGACCCGGCCGCCGATGTCCAGGCCGGGCAGGGACTTCGCGTAGGAGCCGGTGGCCAGGACGACGTTCTTACCGGTCAGGCGGCGCCCGGCGACCTCAACGACGTTCTTGGCGACCAGGTGGCCTTTGCCCTCGACGTACTCGATGCTCTTGGACTTCACCAGGCCCTGCAGGCCCTTGTACAGGCGTGCGACGACGCCGTCCTTGTAGGCGTTGACGCCGCTCATGTCGACCGACTCGAAAGTGGTCTTGACACCGAACTGCATGCTTTCGCGGGCGGTATCGGCCACCTCTGCTGCGTGCAGCAGCGCCTTAGTCGGGATGCATCCCATGTGCAGGCAGGTGCCGCCGAGCTTGCCCTTCTCGACCAGGGCCACGGACAGCCCCAGTTCGGCGGCGCGTAGGGCGCAGGCGTAACCGCCGCTGCCTCCCCCAAGGATGACGATGTCGAACGTGTTCTCGGCGGTAGCCGACATGCGGACGCTCCCTTGCCTGTGCATCTGACCGGACATCGTCCTGCAGGCGTTCGGCACGCGTGTGCTGTTCACCCTCGGACGTCGAAGATCATCTTGCCACTGATGGTGACCGAGTCGGACAGGCGGCGCCTCTGGCGCTGCGGTAGCCGCCGGGCCCGGACTTGGCGGGGTACCCTGACACGCCCCGCCAGGCAACGGTGCCAACCGTGCATCGTGGCGCAACTGGGCCCTAGAGTTAGTACATGACGTGGTGTGATGTGCCGGAAGCCGGAGACAACAGATGAGGTGGTGGCCTCGGCGGCGCCGAGGCTCCGACCGGCGCCCGAAGGCACCGGCGGATGGCCCGGGAATGACGGTGGACTCCAAGGCGGTCCGCGATCACCTGGCGTCCTTTGTGTCCAGCAGACGCGGGGTCGAGGCTTTTGTCGAGCCACCGACCAACGTCACGGCGACCACTGTGGTGCTCATCGCCCACGATGGCGAATGGACGCGGCGTGCGGTTTCCTCCCGTGATGCAGCGTTCGAGCTCCCGCGGGGCCTGGGCATACCGGTGTATGACGTAAACCAAACCGGGTATCCGTCTCGTATGCGTGAGTGGAACTCTCTGCAGCGCAGGAGTTCTGCCAATCCCGAGCGGGGGCTGGACCAGGGGCACTGAAGTTTGCTTCTTATGCGAAGGTTGCAGCACGGTGATGAAGGAGAGCGCGCATGACGAACGACTCAGACAAGTCCGATGATGACCAGTCGGTGGCTGCGTCCCCGGCCGAGGATGTGAAGCGCAAGTTTCGCGAGGCGCTGGACAAGAAGCATGCCCACGGCGGCCGTGACGTGTCCGAAGACGGTGAGCAGACCAAGATTCACAATGCTCACGGACCGGCGAAGGCCCAGCAGATGTTCCGTCGCAAGAGCGGTGGCTGACCGCCGAACCCTTCCGCAGGCAGCGAACTAGGGCCGCTGATCAGGCCTGCGCCTCGGCGATCCCCACCAGCGTTCGGATCCCGAAACCAGTGCCCTGTTTGGGCGTGTAGCCCCACGGGGCATCATCGTTGAACGCCGGTCCGGCGATGTCCAGGTGTGCCCACGGAATCGGCTGACCGTTCTTGCCGAGCCCGACGAACTCGCCCAGGAACCAGCCGGCGTAGATCACGCCGATCGGACCCGACTGAAGCAGATCGGCGACGGCGGAGTCCAGGGTGGGACGGATTTCCTCAAGAAGCGGGAAGGGCCACAAGGGCTCGCCGGCAGCATCCCCGATGTTCTTGATGGAGGTGCGCAGGTCGTCGTCGTTGCTTAGCAACGCTGCGGTGCGGTGGCCCAACGCCATGACTGCGGCCCCGGTAAGGGTCGCGATGTCGATGATCAGGTCGGGCTTCTTCTCCGAGGCCAGGGCGAGGCCGTCGGCCAGAACCATGCGGCCTTCGGCATCGGGGTTGTTGATCTCAACGGTCTTGCCGCCGCGGATGGTGATGACATCGCCCGGGCGGCAGGCGCCGGGTCCGAGCATGTTCTCGGCAAGGCACAGGTGCGCGGTGATCTCGACAGGCAGACCCAGGTCGGCGATGGCAAACACCGCCGAGGCCACCGCGGCGGCACCTGCCATGTCGCACTTCATCGAGGTCATGGACTTGGTGGGCTTGATGGCCAGGCCGCCGGAGTCGAAAGTGATGCCCTTGCCGACGAAGGCGACATGCTTACGGGCCTTGTCCGGTGTGTAGCGCAGGGTGACCAGGCGCGGTCCACGCGCCGAGCCGTTGCCAACGCTCAGGTGGCCGCCGAAGGCGCCCTTGGCCAGAGCGCTTTCGTCCAGGACTGTGACTTTGACGTCACTGCCGACCGAGCGCTTCTTGATCTGTTCGGCGAAAGTCTCTGGGTAGAGCTCGTTGGGGGCCTGGTTGACCAGGTCGCGGGCCTCGGACATGGCCTTGCCCAAGGCGACTGCCCGTTTGATCGCGGCGCGTAGGTGTCGGTCGCTGGCTGCCGGGGTCAGGACCGTGAGCGACTTAACCGGAGCCGAAGCGGGCCCGGCTGCGACACTGGTGATGGTGTAGGCCCCGAACAACGCCCCCTCAGCGGTGGCGGTGGCCTCAGCCACACTGTCTCCGGGGGCTCTGAGAACGACCTTAGCCAGACCACTGAGCTGGCGGGTTGCGGACCCGACAGCGCGGCGGATGGCCTCGGCACTAAGGCCAGCATCCTTGGTTGCGACCTTGCCGGCACCCGTCACCACGACCAGCGCGGCAGCGACCCCTGGCACCGCGACGAGCTTGATGACCTCGTCGGCATTGCCCTTGGCCTTAAGGGTCGACAGCGCCGAATCGAGATGGGCGACCGTCTCCCCACCTAGGCCGTGCCCTGGCGCGAGGGCAGCGCCCTTATCGGCACGAACCGAGACAAGGACGAGAGCATCGCCCTTGATCTCGGACGCGGTACTGTCGGACAGAGTCAAAGTGGTCACAGGTATTCTTCCTTCCGGTACGGGCGCGGCGGTGTGTAGCGCCACCGTCGAGAATCGTTGTTCGTGCGCTGTGAGAATAGCCTCAGGAACATTACAGATACGGTGGGCATCATGACTGACTCCCCGCTCAAGACCTCTCCCCTTCACGACCGGCACGTGGCCCTTGGGGCTAAGATGGCCAACTTCGGCGGCTGGGAAATGCCTATCGAGTACCCCGGTGGGGGAGTGGTGCGCGAGCACACTGCGGTCCGTGAACGGGTAGGCATCTTCGACGTTAGTCACTTGGGCAAGGCGAGCGTCAAGGGGCCGGGCGCCGCCGCCTACATCAACTCCTGTCTGACAAACGACCTTGGTCGCATCACCGAGGGCAAAGCCCAATACACCCTTTGCTGCGACCAGAGCGGCGGGGTGGTCGATGACCTCATCGTCTATCTGCGTGCCGAAGACGATGTCTTCCTCATTCCCAATGCTTCCAACACCGCCGAGGTTGTGCGCCGGCTACAGGCCGCTGCACCCGAGGGCCTGGAGATCACGAACCTTCACGACGGGTATGGCGTTATCGCTGTGCAGGGGACCAAAAGTGACGAGGTTCTGCAGGCACTCGGTCTGCCAACGGGCCACGAGTACATGTCGTTCGTCGAGGCCGACTGGAACGGTAAGCCTGTCATCGTCTGCCGTACCGGCTATACAGGCGAGCGTGGCTACGAGCTCGTCCCCCTTTGGGACGACTCCCTGGCACTGTGGGACGCACTTCTGGTGGCGGCCGCGCCGTACCAGGGACTGCCCTGCGGGCTTGGCGCCCGCGACACGTTGCGAACCGAGATGGGCTATCCGTTGCATGGCAACGACCTGAGCCTGGACATCACACCTGTACAGGCGCGGGCAGGCTGGGCCGTCGGTTGGAAGAAGGACACCTTCTGGGGCAAGGACGCGCTCGTCGCGGAGAAGGCCGCGGGCCCCAAGCGGGTGAACTGGGGTCTGCGGGCCACCGGCCGCGGCATTCCGCGCTCACATTGCAAGGTCAAGGCCGCCGATGGCTCCGTCCTGGGCGAGGTCACCTCAGGCACCTTCTCGCCAACCCTGAAGCAGGGAATCGCCCTGGCGCTGCTCGGACCGGCGGCCAAGGAGGGTGACAAGGTTATGGTCGACGTGCGCGGACGCGACGTTGCAGCCACGGTCGTCAAGCCTCCGTTCGTACAGGTGCAGATTCGCTAGTATCGGCCCTTGACCGGGGATGTTGGGGGACAAGGAACGTTGGCGACTCCTGGCTGCTGAAGACACCACCGGGGACGTCCGACTACTTGATGCACCAGGGCGAGTCGTCGGACCCCCATTACGTGTGCACGGTGGGCAAGACGACGCGGCACTACCAAGTTCCGATGCCTGCAGGACCTTCACGTGTGGGTTCCCCTGCGCTGCATGGTTCGGCCAGAGTCAGCCTCGAGACGCGCACTCATCGCCGCATCGTCGGACCGTGTGTGGTCGGCCCGGCTCAGAGGGTATGGGGGTGTAGGGGTATAGCCCAAGATGGTGCGGTTGCCGATCGGGCTCTTGGGTTGCACGTAGCCGATCATCGACTTCCACTCGAGAGTGCAGGGCTCCGTCCCGCCGACGCCGACGACGGTCAACGTGATGGATGTTGACCTCCGCAGCCGGCAACATCGAACGACTATGACCGTCCAGCAATCCCAACCGGTTCCACCAAGTGCACCCGCGTGGGCTTAGCTCACGATCCGACATGGATGTCGTTGGACCCAGGAACCACACTGTGCCCAGTTGCAGTGCATACCCCAACCTGTTGTGCGCGCCGCGGTGGGGTCCACCCGCCTCCGGTCGGCGTCAGCCAGGAGGAAGAACCGCTCGAGCTCCGCCCTCGATGGCACACCATCGAAGCGCCCGTAGGCAGCCACCTGTTCGTTACGGAGGAACTCCACCGGCACGGAGATCAACCTACGGGCGACGCCCCACCCCGACGAAACCCCGCATACCGCCACCCACTGCTCCGCTGCAAGTTAGACCTCGACGACGCTTGGGGGTGCGGGTCAGCCGACCGCTGCCAGGACATGCAAATATCCTGAACCGGCGCGCCACAGCGTATCGGCGACCGGTTCGAGTTTGCCGGGACTGAACCTGCGTCGTTCATAGGCGGCAGTGCTGGACTCCAGTGTTCGAAGACTCACCGCGAGCTCTGCCGCAAGCCGGGACGCCATCTCGTCGGGCGCCGGCTCTGCCAGGCGCAGCTCTTGAGCTGTCCCGTCGCGGAGTGCCTCCAAGGCGTCCACGCCGATCCCGCCAGCCTCATCCCAGATCAGAAGGGGGCCGCGAATCTGGTGGTTCCACAAGGGCGCTCGCGTCGAACGCCATCTGGCCATCACCGGGTTCTTCGACAGGCCGGCGGCATGGGACCAGTGCTCGGCCCCCGGTGGGACACAGAACCATGCGACGTCGTCCACGGGAAGGTCCACCGCCAGCACGACCTGCAGGTAGTCGAGATCCTCCCGGCTGGTCAGCACCTCTCCGAAGGCCCACAACGCGCTCACCCGCAGAGGGAAGATGGTGGCCGGGCGAGTGGCCATGTCGGCGCAGGCATGGGCGAGCTCGTCGAGGTGATGAGCGGCGCGAGACCACCTCATAGGTGTACCGACAACAGGACGGCGGATACGGTCATTGCGGTGGCAAAAGAGACCTCGATGACCGCCCCGAGCACGTCGCCGGTGATGCCGCCGAACCGGCGGGTGGCCCGGTGGATCACCGCTACGCCTCCCAGTGCGGCACAGCACACAACAACTGGTCCGGTCCACCATGTGGGGCCGGACCAGTAGGTCGCCAGTGCCGAGACGCCAAGCAGCAGAAGGAAGCCCAGCCCCACGGTGACGGGTTGAACGCTGCCGGCGACGGTTGCACCCAGTCCCTCTTGCCGGGCGGAGGGAACCTTGGTGGAGCAGGCCCAGGCCAGCAGCTGTCGGCTGGCGATCAGACTGAGACAGACCAGCACGACCCCGCTCGCGGTGGTCAGCAGAAAGGCCAGCGCCCCGGCGTCAACCAGCAGTACGAGGACCACCGCCGCCACCCCGCTGGGGCCGATGTTGCCCCGGTGCATCACGTCCAAAGCCTTGAGCCGGTCGTAGCTTGCCGACAACCCGTCACTGGTGTCGGCTAAACCGTCCAGGTGCATGCCGCGGGTAGCGAGGGTGAGCGCGACCAGAGTCGTGGCGGCAGCCAGCAGGGGTGGCAGCGGCAGTTGGCGGACCGTCCATCCCCACAGCAACAACACGGCCACCCAAGGGAGCTGGGTGAGCGGGGCAAGGGTCATCGCGCGTCCGGCGACCCGTCGGTCGATCTGGCTAGGAGCCGGCACCGCGATCGCGGTCAGCGTGCCGAAAGCAAGCTTGAGTCCGTCAAGCATCAGTCACCCACGACCGGGGCGTCGGACAGGTCCAGGACACGCCCGGCGACGGTGAGGGCAACGTGGTCACTGGCCCCGCTGACCGCAGCGTTGAGCCGGCCCAGTTCATCGCGGAACAGCCGGCCCGACGCGGTCGCCGGCACGACCGACCAACCCACCTCGTTGCTGACCAGCACGACGTCGACCGTGGCCGAGGCCAGCGCCTCGAGCAGCCGTGCCGTCTCCTCCACCAGATGGGACCCAGCCTTCTCGCCGTCCTGCCATGCGTCGATATCGTCGACCAGGCGGGTCAGCCAGGTGGACAGGCAGTCGATCAGAACTGGGTGGTCAGCCTGGCGGATCACTGCGGCGAGCTCCGTGCTCTCAATGGTTGTCCAATGCTCCGGCCGGCGGCCCTGATGCAGCAAGATGCGCTGCGCCCACTCAGGATCAGAACCGTCCGGCACGGGTCCCGGGGCGACATAAGTGACCTGCGGGTGCGAGCGCAGGAGGCTCTCGGCATATCGGCTCTTGCCGCTGCGGGCCCCACCCAGGACGAGGGTTACGCTCATCGGTGCTCCTCTGGGTGTGCGCTGCAGGTCGGTAGGCGGACCGGTGGGATACACGGTACCCAGCCGACTACCGTTGTCGGGCAGGCAGTGCCGCAGGGCACCTGAGCAAGGAGACATTGGTGGGAGTTGTGACTCGGCAACGGGGCCGGCAGTGGTAGGGGGCGGTCGTGGCTAGAGGACTGCTCGTGGCAGGAACCACCTCCGATGCCGGCAAGAGCCTGGTGACTGCGGGCCTGTGCCGTTTTCTGGCACGCAAGGGAGTCTCGGTGGCCCCTTTCAAGGCTCAAAACATGTCCAACAACTCCATGGTCTGCGCCGACGGGTCGGAGATTGGCCGGGCTCAGTGGGTCCAAGCTGTCGCGTGCGGGGTCACGCCCGAGGCTGCGATGAATCCCGTGCTCCTCAAACCCGGCTCGGATCTGCGTTCGCACGTGGTCCTGATGGGACATCCCTGGGGAGAGCTGGAGGCCGGCGAGTGGGCGACTGGCCGGAAGGTCTTAGCGCAGACAGCATTTGAGGCATTTCGGGACCTGTCATCGCGCTTCGACGTGGTGATCGCCGAAGGGGCAGGCAGCCCCGCGGAGATCAACCTGCGCGAGGGCGACTTCGTCAACATGGGTCTGGCACGGGCGGTCGACCTGCCGGTGGTCGTCGTGGGGGACATCGACCGCGGTGGTGTCCTGGCCGCCATGTACGGCACCTTGGCTCTGCTGGACGAGGCGGACCAGGCCCATATACGTGGCTGGATCGTCAACAAGTTCCGCGGAGACCTGTCGCTACTGGCCCCTGGCCTTCGACTGCTGGAGGAACGCACCTCTCGGCCCGTCCTGGGCACCCTGCCCTTCCTGCAGGACGTATGGCTAGATGGCGAGGATGCGCTCGCGGTCTCTGGGTGGCAGGAGGCTTCTTCTGCCGGGACGCCCAAGTCTGCGGGTTCGACGCTTTCAGTTGCCGTGGTTCGCTTTCCCAGGGTCTCCAACGCAACCGATGTCGACGCTCTGGCTGCCGAGCCCGGTGTCGATGTCCGCGTGACCGCTGAGGCCGATGTGGTCGCGCGAGCGGATCTGGTGGTCTTGCCGGGGTCCCGTGCAACGGTTGCTGACCTGCAGTGGATGCGCAGCCGGGGTCTGGGCCAGGCGCTGCTTTCCCGGACTGCCGCCGGGCGTCCGGTGCTCGGCATCTGTGGCGGCTACCAGATGCTGGCGGAGGTCATCGACGACCCGGACGGCGTCGAGTCCGGCTCTGCACACACGGTTGCGGGGCTTGGGATGCTCCCGATCCGAATACGGTTCGAGGCTGACAAGCACCTGGGGCGACCCGAGGGCAAATGGCGTGGAAATGCGGTGAGTGCCTACGAGATCCATCACGGGGTGTCCTCGCCGGTCCCCGGCGGCCGACAGATGGAGCCCTTCCTGGATGGATGGCAGGCCGGGCCTGTGTGGGGGACTACCTGGCACGGTGCCTTCGAGAACGATGATTTCCGCAGGGCTTTCCTGACCGAGGTGGCGACCCAGGCGGGCGTGCCATGGCGCGCCGACCCGAGCGCACCAGGGTTCGCGGTGCGCCGTGAGGTGATGCTCGATCGTCTGGCCGACGCCATCGAGCAGCATCTTGACACCGCAGCGTTGGCGGCGATTGNNGTCGCCAAGGATCGACTCGACCAGCTCCGATGGTGATGGTTGGTCTGCGCCGAGCCTCTGCAGGTACCTGTGGTGGGTGTGCAGTGATGCCACGGCGGTAGTTAGTGGTCCCGGTCACGTCGAACCCGCCGGTGGTCTCGGGCGAGGCCGCCCACCCAGACCCACCTGAGCCCAGTCCATGGCTTGTAGCCTGGCTCGGCCAGCTCGGGGTGGACCCAGCGACTGCCCGCGTCCTTGGACGCATCCAGGCAGGCCAGTCCGAGCGCGCGGTGGTCCCCTGGTCGGCACCTGCACCGGCAAACCGCCTGTGATGGGTCGACGTGACAACGACCTCGGGCTTGTGGCTGCCAATGGCGCGGGCGAGGTCACGACGCAGAAGCAGGCCGTGCTCGAGCATGCCGTCGGGTTAGACGAGGGATCTCGCGACCTGTACGCCCCTTGCCGCGCCGTCGTGCTCGTCCTGGGCGCGCAGCGACAACGTCTGCGCAGACGGGATCCCGTCGATGCCGGTCTCGCCGTGGGTGGCCAGCAGGTAGCTGGCCGACTTGCTTTGCCACGCCCAGCGGTCGACCGCTGCGTTCACCCGTAATCGAGGTCATTGCAGTAGGCGGCTACACAGAGTGCTCGTTCCGGGACTCCTCTAGGCAAGGAATGGGCCTCTCCTGCGATCGAGGGTCGCTCACGTTGGCCGCGCGAGACACTGTTGCGGGTGTCACAGCGGTGAAATTCTGGCGGGTGCAGGTAGTCCATGATGGAACCTCGGGCGACCGTCGCCTTCCCTGAGGAGAATCTGTGTCCCTGTTGAGCGAGACCCTCGCGGCGATCACGCCGGCGTCCATCGAATCGATGACAGCCGCGCGGGCGCGTCAGTTGATGCTCACCAAACCCCCCGGTTCCCTGGGCGCTCTGGAGGATCTCGGGAGCCGCCTGTGCGGCATCTACGACCAGTGCCCGCCGCCCATGCCCGAGCCGGTCACCATCGCAGTCTTCGCCGGAGACCACGGAGTCCACGCGCAGGGGGTGTCGCCATGGCCGCAAGAGGTCACCGCCCAGATGGTCGGCAACTTCCTGGCAGGGGGAGCGGTGATCAACGCATTCGGCCGCCAGGTTGGCGCCGAAGTCGTTGTCATCGACATCGGCGTTGCTGGCGAGGTGCCGCAGGCTGCGGGCCTGAAGGCCAGCAAGGTCGCCGCGGGCACTGCCGACATGACGCAGGGTCCGGCGATGACCCCAGCCCAGGTACAGGCAGCCATCGAGGTGGGTATCGAGGTGGCTCAAGAAAACATTGCCCAAGGCAGCCGACTTCTGGTCACCGGCGACATGGGGATAGCCAACACCACGGCCTCAGCGGCCCTGATCAGCGTCTTCACCGGCCTAGAGGTCGCGGAGGTCACTGGACGCGGGACCGGCATCGACAACTCGACGCTGCAGCACAAGGTGTCGGTCATCCAGAGCGCCATCAGCCTCAACCAGGCGAGCCGGCGAGACCCCCTGGCGGCGCTGGCCGGTGTCGGGGGATTCGAGCACGCGGGTGTGGTCGGCTATCTGCTGGCCGCCGCGGCACTTCGCACTCCCGTCATCCTGGACGGGGTCATCGCCTGCTCCGCGGCGTTGGTGGCGCAGGCGATCGCCCCAGATGCAGCCGACTACTGGGTCGCCGGCCATCGCTCGGTCGAGCCGGGGGCCAGCGCGGCCCTTGCCCGCCTCAACCTGGTTCCGCTGGTTGACCTTGACATGTGCCTGGGTGAGGGTTCTGGAGCGGCCCTTGCCGTGCCGCTGGTCCAAGCTGCGGCCCGGATCCTGCGCGAGGTTGCCACCTTCGACTCCGCAGGGGTCTCGAACAAGGAATGACCTGCCGCACGGCTGGATAGGGTGACCCCCATGACTGATGAGTGGACCTGGACCTATTTCGACGTAGATGCCGCGGTGATGACCGGGGAGGCACTGGTTACCACCGGCTTTCCTTCACAAAGCGACGCGGAGAGCTGGCTCGGTGAGCAGTGGCGCTCGCTGGCCGAGGCTGGGGTCGATGCGGTCACCCTGGAGCACGAAGGCGTCACTGTCTACGGACCCATGAGCCTGCGCGCTGCGCAATGAGCGCTACGGTCAGCGCTGTGTCATCGGGCGCCGCGGCGTTAGGTGGGGCGCTGGGCCGCGATCTTGAGCGCCAGGTGCGCCAGGCGCAGAGTCAGTGGCACTGCCCTGGGCTCAGTGCGGGTCTGGTGCGAGACGGCGTGCTTGTCTGGTCCTGCCATGTCGGCTCGGCCCGGCTGGACCCGGACGTAGCGCCTACCGATGACACGCAGTACATGATCGGTTCGATCACCAAGACGTTCACCGCGGTGCTGATCATGGCGCTGCGCGACGCCGGCAGGCTTTCACTGGACGATCGGCTTGAGAAGTACCTGCCGGACACCAGACATGGCGCCATCACCATCCGGCAGATGCTGGCCCACGCCTCAGGTCTGCAGCGTGAGCCGGCCGGCCGGATATGGGAGAACCTTGACGCGCCCGACCAGGAGCGTCTGCTGCGCGAGCTTGAGGATGCCGAGCAGGTTCTGCCCGTCCACTTCGCCTTCCACTATTCCAACCTGGCATTCGCGCTCCTGGGACAGATCGTGGAGCGGCTCGAGGCCCGGCCCTGGGGCGAGGTCGTCACCGAGCGCATCCTGGTGCCGCTGGAGATGAAGAACACAGCTCTGGCCCCTGACAACGCCGATCGAGCCCTGGGATACCAGGTTCATCCGCACACGGGGGTCGCGACCCTGGAGCCGCAGTTCGACCTGAAGGCGACAGCACCGCTGGGCGGTCTCTGGAGCACCGTTGCCGACCTGGGCCGGTACGCGTCATTCGTGGCGGATCCGATCGATGAGATCCTCGCCCCCGCCACTGTTGATGAGATGTGCCGCCCTTTGATCATGACGGACGTGGAGGGCTGGACCCGGGCCTATGGGCTGGGCTATGACCTGCAGCGCAGCGGCGAACGGGTTCTTGCCGGTCACGGCGGATCGATGCCCGGATTCCTGTCCGGGATGCGGGTCCGGCGCCAAGACCGTGTCGGAGCCGTGGTCTTGGCCAACACCACGGCCGGGGCCCAGCCGGTGACCCTGGCAGGGCAGCTGGTCACGGCTGTGCTGGACGCCGAGCCCGCCTTGGCTTCGTTGTGGACACCGTCCCAGTGGCAGCCGGACTTGGACGGCATTCTCGGCAGCTGGTGGACCGAGGGGGAGGAGATCGTCTTCGAGGTGCGCGACAACGCTCTGTGGTCGCGGATCCCCGGCGGGCTGGCGATGGCAGAGACCAAGTTCGTCAGGGTCGATGGTGATCGTTTCCGGGCCGTGCTCGGACGCGAGGGCGGTGAGCTGCTCGAGCTCACTCGTGGCCCAGGTGGCGACGTCCAACGGATGCACTTTGCGACCTACGCCCTGACCCGAACCCCGACAGCGTTCGCCGACCTGCTCGGCTAGGCGCCGACCTGCTCGGCTAGGCGCCGACCTGCTCGGCTAGGCGCCGACCTGCTCGGCTAGGCGCCCGCCGAACTGCCCGCCCACACACACATCACTGACCTGCTCCGGTGAACAGGTCAGTGATTGGTCTCTATCTACTTGCGGCTGAACCCAGGGATCTTCAGGCTAGCGCGCTTGACCTGCGGACGCGG
>PMJN01000218.1 GCA_003157445.1 Micrococcales bacterium | reverse complement strand
ATCTCCAGGGCCCCAGAGGCGCCGTGGTCGGCGCCCGTCGGCGCCGCCAGGATCTCTGCCAGGCTCGGGTCGGTGACAAGGACATCGAGCAACGGGGTGAGGCTCATGAGGGGCAAAGCTCCTGGCTATGGGTCGACAGCTCCAACGCCCCGGTGCGCAGAGCCAACGGGGCGCTGAACAGTTTAGTTCAGCGGGAGTGCCACTCTTGCTGCGCGGCGACCAGGCCCTGCCCCACAAGGCGCTCGACGGCGTCGGCGGCGTCACTGATCAGCAGGGGCACCTCGCTGCGCTCGGTGCTGGAGAAGTCGTGCAGCACGTAGTCGGCTGGGTCCATCCGCCCCGGCGGTCGACCGATGCCAACCCTCACCCGCAGATAGTCCCTGGTACCCACCGACTTGGTGATCGAACGCAGCCCGTTATGCCCACCCTCCCCGCCACCCAGCTTGAGCCGGACCTCGGCGAACGGGATGTCGAGATCGTCATGGATCACGATGAGGTTCTGGACCGGGACTTTGTAGAACGACAACAGCCCTGCGACCGGACCACCGGATTCGTTCATGAAGGTCAGCGGCGCGGCGATGATCGCCCTGGGTCCGGGCGCTGGGCCGAGACCTGTCCCGCCCGAGGCAGCAGGGAGCCGGACCTCGGCTGCGGCCGCCCGTGCCCGGTGGGAGCGAAGGCTCGCACCGGTGCGAACAGCCAGCTCCTGCACGACCATGGCGCCGACGTTGTGCCGATGACCAGAGTACGCGGGGCCGGGATTACCCAGTCCGACGATCAGCCACGCAGTCATCGGACTCCTAGGGTGCAAACCCGGTCGTTGGGGGCCGGGAGGAAACCCCTCCGCCTGCCGGTAGAAGGCCGTACGTTCAATCCTGTTAGGCGATAACCAAGTCCGACACCGTTTGGCAGTACCAGCAGTGAACCGCGCCAGCCCATGGCGCGGCAACGCGCGGGGACTTGGGAGCCTTGGCCCTGCCTGCGAAGCGCGAACCTGCACACGTTGCCTCCGGGTGAGCGGTTGGAATCCTGGTCATTCATGGCCTGCAGGATGTCCACGTTTCCATTCCATCTCGAGGTGGGTACAGGTTGACCCGGTCCTGACAATAGTCAGGACCGGGCCAACCTCAGCTGATTCAGGCCTTGTCGCCCTCCGCGGCTGGAGCCGCCTCCACAGAAGCCGCCTCGGCAGGAGCCGCGGAGGGCGACGTGCCCAGCTCGGCGAGCTCGGCAGCCATCTCGGCCTCGAGCTCCTCAGCAGAGACCGCCTGAGTGATGTTGACGATCAGCGACCCGGCGTCGGTTACCAGCTCGGCACCGGCGGGCAGCACGAGGTCGGAGGCATGGATCTGGGTACCTGCCGCCAGGCCCTCGATCGAGACCTCGATGCGGTCGGGGATCGCGGTGGCCTCCACGGCCAGCTCCACGGTGTTGTTCTCGACCGAGACAACCGTCTCGACCGCGGCGGCGCCCACGAGGTGGACCGGCACGTCAACGTTGACCTTCTCACCCTTGCGGACCACAACAAGGTCGATGTGCTCGATGACCGGCTTGATCGGGTCGCGCTGGACGTCCTTGGCCAGGGCCAGGTGCTCCTTGCCGTCGATCTCGATGGTGAGCAGCACATTGGCGACCTTGAGGGCCAGCATCGTCTGGTGACCCGGCAGGCTGATGTGGACCGGGTCGGTGCCATGGCCGTACATGACGGCGGGGATGTTGTGTTCGCGCCGGATGGTGCGGGCTGCGCCCTTGCCGAACGAGGTTCGGGGTATGGCGACTAGCTTATTCCTGGACGTAGCTGCTGACTGGGGCACAGGTTTCTCCTATTAGCCGATCCGCGCGCCGCGAAGCGGCAAACACGGGTGTTCTGGGGGTATGACAGTGGTGTGGGTGGGCCTCGACGCGGGGCGCGGCACGACGCGGATAATCAGCGTGGCAAGCGCACTTCGCCCTCTGGATCCGGGCGTCCGGCGCCACCGCGTCGATCACGGAGACTGCAACTGGCTGATTCGAGTCAGGTCAGGCTGGTTCAACTCAAGTCAGTACCGGTCATGCAGTGTCCCTCGCCGAGGCAACCACGGCAGTCTAGGCGACCTGATGCGCCACACGAAATCCTGCAGAGACCTGTTCGGACCTGACTGCGGCCAGGACCCGGGGTCAGTCGGTCTGTTCAAAGAGGCTGGTGACCGAACCGTCCTCGAAGACCGCACGGATCGCCTGACTGAGCAGTGGCGCGATCGAGAGCTCGGTGAGCTTGTCGAACTGGCGCTCGGCCGGGATCGGCAAGGTGTTGGTGACGATGACCTCGCGGGCCTGGCAGTTCTTGAGCCGGTCCACGGCGGGCCCGGACAGGATCGCGTGCGTGGCGGCAATGATGACGTCGTCCGCCCCGGCGGCAATGAGCGCGTCGGCCGCCTTGGTGATCGTCCCGCCGGTGTCGATCATGTCGTCGACCAGGATGCAGGTGCGGCCGGCGACCTCACCGACGACGCGGTTGGCCACACTCTCGTTGGGGCGGGTGATGTCACGGGTCTTGTGGATGAACGCCAGAGGGGCACCACCCAGCCGCTTGGACCACTGCTCGGCAACCTTGATCCGCCCGGCGTCCGGCGAGACGACGGCCAGCTGCTCGTTGCCGTACTTGTTGCGCACGTACTTGGACAGGATCGGCAAAGCCACAAGGTGGTCGACCGGTCCGTCGAAGTAACCCTGGATCTGGTCAGTGTGCAGGTCGACCGACATCAGCCGGTTGGCTCCGGCGGTCTTGAACAGGTCCGCGATGAGGCGGGCCGAGATCGGCTCGCGGCCACGGTGCTTCTTGTCCTGGCGCGAGTAGCCGTAGTAAGGCATGACGACGGTGATCCGCTTGGCCGAAGCACGCTTGAGCGCGTCGACCATGAGCAGGTGTTCCATGATCCACTCGTTGACCGGAGCGGCGTGGCTCTGCAGGACGAAGGCGTCCGAACCGCGCACCGACTCCTCATAGCGCACATACATCTCGCTGTTGGCGAACTCGTACGCCGAGGTCGGGACCAGGTTGGTCCCCAGCTGGTAGGCCACCTCTTCGGCAAGCTGACGGTTGGAGCGGCCGGAGAAGATCATGAGATTCTTCTCGGTCGCGCGCTTCAGGCCGTTCATGCGCTCGGCTTCCCTTCAGGGACGATAGGTGAATCCTCAGTGGCTGCCGCCGCAGCATGGGCGGAGGCTGTGCCTGCACGTTTATCGTGCACCCAGCCCAGTAGGTTGCGTTGCGGCGCTACGTTGATGGCCAGGGCACCTGGTGGAACATCCTTGCGGACCACGGTCCCCGCGCCGGTGTAGGCGCCGTCACCCACGGTAACCGGCGCAACGAACATGTTGTCCGAGCCGGTGCGGCAATGGCTACCGATGGTGGTGTGCATCTTGTTGACGCCGTCGTAGTTGACGAAGACGCTGGACGCGCCGATGTTGGAGTACTCACCGATGGTGGCGTCTCCCACATAGGTCAGGTGCGGCACCTTGGATCCGGCGCCGATCTGTGCGTTCTTGGTCTCGACAAAAGTACCGATCTTGCCGTTGGCACCGAGCTCCGTGCCGGGACGCAGGTAGCAGAAGGGTCCGACCGTGGCGCCGGCGCCGATGACAGCCAAGAACCCGTGGGTGCGGATGACGCACGCACCGTCGCCGATCTCGACGTCCGTCAGGGTGGTGTCGGGTCCCAGGACGACGTCGTCACCGATGGTGCTGACACCGTGAATCTGGGTCTGCGGGTGGATGGTGACATCCCGCCCGAGCCTGACGTCGCCGTCTATCCACGTGGTGGCCGGGTCGACGACTGTGACTCCGGCTCGCATCCAGCCCTGCACGATCCGGCGGTTGAGCTCGGCGCCCAGTCGTGACAGCTGAACGCGGTCGTTGACGCCCTCTGTCTGCCACAGGTCGTCGATCAGATACGCGCTGACTCGCTGGCCCTGGCTGGCCACGATACCCAGCACATCGGTGAGGTACTTCTCGCCCTGCACGTTGTCGGTGCCGACCTTGCTCAGCGCTTCGCGCAGGATCGCCACGTCGAACGCATACAGACCGGAGTTGATCTCGTTGATCTCACGCTGCTGTTCGGTAGCGTCCTTCTGCTCCACGATGCCCGCCACCGAACCATCACCAGCTCGCAGAACGCGGCCATAACCCGACGGGTCAGGCAGCGTAGCGGTGATCACCGTGGCGGCGCTGCCGCTGGCACCGTGTGCCTCCAGCAGTCCGTGCAGGGTCTGGGCACACAGCAGTGGCACGTCACCGCAGGTCACCAGCACGGTTCCCTCAAGGTTTGCCGGCAGGGCATCGAGCGCACACTCGGCGGCCCGGCCGGTGCCCTTAATCTCATCTTGGTCGACGACGACCGCGTCGGGGTCGACAACAGCGATGTGTGCGGCCACAACGTCTCGTCCGTGTCGAACCACGATGGCCAGGTAATCCGGATCCACCCCTCGTGCGGCGGCTATCGCATGGCCAAGCAGGGTGCGCCCACCGATCGAATGCAGGACTTTCGGAGTGGTCGACTTCATTCTGGTGCCTTCGCCAGCGGCGAGGACGATGACAGCGGCCGGGCGGGGTGTAGTCAACGCGATGAGCTCCTGATGGTCGGAGTCGATGCATGCAGCCACACCCTGGGCGTTTCCGGTCACGAAGAGACACCGGGCTGCACTGTCTGAGGCAATGTTACCCGTCGGTCACCGGTGCTTCACCCGCGAGCACGGCCGGGTCGCTCTCATACCGGCGGACTGAACGCCCTCACGGCAAGAGAAGTCGATACTCACTAGCACAACCACCGGCCGAGCCCCTGGCCGAAAAACCAATGCCGCTGCACATCAGGAGAATCGCGCTGGTCCTTAGCCACCATCGAGCGAAGGGCCGGCTGTGAGCAACCGCGATGGCCATTTTTCATCAGGATCTGGCAGAACAGATCATCCGCCAAGTTCAGTACTGCAACGACTCCACCGGTGGGGATCTTGAAGCGCTTCGCCAACTTGCCTACAAAGCTGTGGTGCCGCAGATGCTCGCAAGCTTCCTGGCGGCTGCCGCCGTAGACAGCAGAACGCGAGTCAGTGGACTCCTGGCTGAGACCGTGAGTTCCTCCCGGCCTGAGCTGCCGGGATTCCTATCGTGCCGCTGACGCGCACCTGTGCGGTTCTGGCCTCACAGGTGGCCACACAGGCAGGTCCCGGCCTTCCACCGCCTGCACGAGCCTTAAGAGTCCCCGCCAGCCCAGATGCGACGTTTCGGCTCTCGGATCACCAACGCGTACGTCACCGGCGCGAGGCGTCACGGCGAAAGCGGCCATCCTGGACCCGAAGGACCGGGCTTGAGCCACCCAAAACGAGGTCAGGGCCTAAATGGTGGCAATACGAACGTGGCTCCCCGGGAAGGAATCGAACCTTCGTCGCTAATCCTGATTCAAAGTCAGGCGGGCCCTGCCAGCAGACCAACCGGGGAACGACCCGTCTGTGCGGGGCTTTGGCAAGGGTAGTGGACCTTTATGGCTCGGCGGCAATCGTCAGAAGCCCCACAACCTACGCGGACGAAGGTTACGCTTGCGTAAGTTTCTTATCGCCGAAGGGCACCACCATGACCACGTCCGTCTCCGGCACGCTCGCGGCCGCCATGGAGTCCCAAGATGTAGACACCTTGATCCTGGGCGACTCGAGCTGCGTTGAGGACGCCGGCACATTGCCCCACTTTGAGCGCAAGGGCAATCTCGAGCAGGTTGCCCTGTTCTGCTTCATCGCCATCGCGTTCCTGGCAATTGTGGCGTCGATCCCGGTCGCCTGGAACCGGGCCCTGAACTGGCATGACGCAGTGATCGCAACGTTGATGTATGCCATGACCGGTCACGGGATCACCGTCGGCTTCCACCGCTACTTCACCCACAGGTCATTCAGGGCTACCCGCTGGCTTCGGATCGCCTTGGCCGTAGCCGGATGGCTGGCCATCGAGGGACCGGTCATCCGCTGGGTCGCAGATCACCGCCGCCACCACGCGTTCTCGGACCGTCAGGGTAACCCCCACTTGCCGTGGCGAAATGGGGAGACGGTGCCGGCGCTGGTCAGGGGCCTGTGGTGGGCGCACATCGGCTGGCTCTTCGACGTCGAGCAGACTTCACGCGCCAAGTACGCACCTGACCTGATGGGCGACAAGGACATGCGGCGCGTCAACGCCGCATTCCCCGCCCTGGTGGCTGTCTCTATCGTCGCCCCGGCCGAGCCTGTGGTCGATGTCCTGGCAGGCAGCGGCGACGGCCTTCTTCTGGGCGTCGCCGGTGCGCATCGGCCTGCTCCACCACGTGACCTGGTCGATCAGCTCGATCTGCCACGCCATAGGCAAACGCCCGTTCGCCAGCCGGGACAAGTCAGCCAATCTCTGGTGGCTGGCGGTCTCGTCCATGGGCGAGTCCTGGCACAACCTCCACCACGGCGACCCGACCTGCGCCCGTCATGGTCTCGAGGCCGGCCAGCTCGACGGCAACGCCCACACCATCTGGGCTTTCGAGGCGCTGGGCTGGGCCTGTTAGGTCCGCTGGCCACGTGCCGAAAGGGTCGCCGGCAAACGAGGCCAGCGAACCGGACGAAACACAAAGGTCTATGTTCGGACATGATGGCCTGGTGACCCAAACACAGGAGACAACCGCGGCTACAACCTCGCGCGCCCGGATGACCGGTAAGCAACGCCGCGAACAGCTGCTTGAAGTCGGCCGAAAGTTGTTTGCGGACAAAGGCTTTGAGGCAACCACGGTCGAGGAGATAGCTGCCAAGGCAGGAGTCTCCAAGCCAGTGGTCTACGAACACTTCGGCGGCAAGGAGGGCCTGTACGCAGTGGTCGTGGATCGCGAGATCCGCTCGCTGCTTGATGGGATCACCGGGGCTCTGACCTCCAACGGCCATGCCCGCCGGCTCTTGGAACAGGCCGCCCTGGCCTTGCTGGACTATGTCGAGAACTCCACGGACGGGTTCCGGATCCTGGTGCGCGACTCACCGGCAGGGCAGGCGACAGGGTCGTACGCAAGCCTGCTCAGTGATGTGGCCAGCCAGGTCGAGTACATCCTGGCCGCTGAGTTCAAGCGCCAGAAGCTGGACCCCAAGACCGCGCCGATCTACGCCCAGATGCTTGTCGGCATGGTGGCGCTGACCGGTCAGTGGTGGATGGACTCGCGCAAATTCAAGAAAGCCGACGTCGCCGCGCACCTGGTCAACCTTGCCTGGAACGGCCTGGGCGGGATGGAGCCAAAACCCATCCTGCGCACCGCCAAGAAGTAGCCGCTCAGGGTGGCGAGCCGTCCAAGAGCTCGCGGACGCGGGCGATGCCCACCTGCTCGAACCGCTCGTAGTACTGACCGACACTGCCCAACTGCACAGGCGTCCGTAGGCAGATGACTTCATCGAAGCAGGACCGCAGCCTCTGGCAGGTGCCCAAAGCCACGACCGGGGTCGCAAGAATGATCGGAGCGGACCCGCTTGCGCGCAGCACGCTGGCAGCGGCCCGGGCGGTCGCCCCGGTGGCCACACCATCGTCGACGACCACGGTCATCCGGCCTTCTACCGGCACAGGCCAGGTGGCCGCTCGGAGCTGGGCCACGACGTCCTCGACCTCCGCAGAAGCCTTGCGAATCAGGGCATCGAGCTCGTCACGCCCCAGCCCAGCGGCTTGGACGACGCCATCATTGAGCACGACAGCACCGCGTTCACCGACGGCACCCAGCGCCAGCTCGGGCTGCCACGGCAGGCCAATCTTGCGTACGACCAGCACATCCAGAGGAGCGCCCAGTGCCTGGGCCACCAACGCCGCGACGGGGACACCGCCGCGCGGCAGACCCACAACCAGGCAACCCTGCACCCCTGGCGGACTGGCAGGGCCCGCCAGCACACTGGCGACCTTCTCAGCTAGCAGGCGTCCAGCATCAGCGCGGTCGGCGAACATCTCTCAATTCTGCACCGCAGCGCCTGCGGCGCAGGAGATCATCGCGGGTCATCCTTCTTGTGAGCCACCGCGAAGATACGACGCAAGGCAAAGACCGTGCCGAACCGGCCTAACGGGTAGGCCTGCGACAGTGCCCGACCATATGCGGCAACAAACTCGGCGCGCTCGCCCTGGTCGGTCAGCACCCCAAAGACCGGCAGCAGGGCCGTGCCCTTGGTCCACTCCAGCACTGGCTCGTTATGCAGAACGCCAGGAGCGAAGACATGCTGATAAGTGGTCTCCCAGGTATCGACGTCGCAGCCAAGGCCGGCCAACATGCTGAAGTACACCGCTGGCTCACTGACTGCCTCACTTCGACCAAGACGCGGAAGGAGGTCGGCGGCCCGAGGTGACTTTGCTGCCACCTCCCGCAGCAGGGTGTGCGAGGGCGCGTTGTAGTTGCCCGGCACCTGCATGGCAAACCAGCCTCCGGGCGCCAGCGCTGTGATCCAGGCAGGGATCAGCCCCATTTGGGAAGGCACCCACTGAAGCAACGAGTTCGCGATGATGACATCCACCTGGCCGCCCAGCTGCGCCGGGTCCCAGGACTCGACGTCGGCGCGCACCCATTCGACCCGCTCACCGGAGTCGTTGCGCCGGGCCGTATCGAGCATCTCGGCGGAATTGTCGACTCCGATGACCCGCGCATCAGGCCACCGCAGCGCCAGCTCGAGGGTACATCCACCAGACCCGCAACCGAGATCCACCACGAGCTGCGGACGCCCGGCACCCAGCCTGGACATCAGCTCGGAGAACGGGCGCCGACGATAGTCACTCAACTTGTCATACTGCTCGGGATTCCACGTCTCTACCACGGTTCCGCCTTCCAAGATCTCTTGATATCAAGATACCTACTGCTAGGCTTTCCTCATGTCCGACGCGCCCGCTGATGAGGTCGACCGTATCGTCCAGGCGTGGCGGCGCGAACGGCCCGACCTCGACGTTGCGCCGCTGACCATCCTCTCGCGCGTCCTGCGGCTCGCCCGCCATCTCGACCTCGCCCGTGGATCGGCCTTCGCCGAGCACGACCTGGAAGGCTGGGGCTTTGACGTCCTGTCGGCCCTAAGACGAGAGGGTGCGCCCTACGAACTGTCCCCCGGGCAACTGGTCGCCCAGACACTGGTGACCAGCGGCACCATGACCAACCGTGTCGACCGGCTCGTCGCCCGGGGCCTGGTCAGACGCTGCCCGGATCCCGCCGACCGGCGCGGCGTGAAGGTGACCCTGACCACCGCGGGCCGTGCGGTCGTTGACGCCGCCATGGCCGACCTGCTCGACCGCGAGCGCATTCTGCTCAACCAGTTACCGCCCGCAGAGCAGGACCATCTCTCTGAGCTCCTGCGCCGGCTGCTGTCCCCGTTCGAGTCTGACGCGCAGGTTAGCCAATAGTCTCTGCGAGCGAGAGCCACTCCAACTCAAGGGTCTCGCGTTCGGCCACGATGGCCCGCAGTGCGTCGTTCAGCGCCAGCACTGCGCTGTGATCGGCCGCCTTGGCCGCCATGTCGGCGTGAATCCTGTCTTCATGGGCGGACAGCTTGGCCAGCTGACGGTCAATTCGATTCAGATCCTTCTTCGCCTCACGCAGGTCGGCGCCCGACTGCCGAGAGTTCCGGTCTCCGGCACCCGCCGGGCCGCCAGCGCGAACACTGACCCTGGAGCCAACAGAGGCCCCTGAGGCTGTCGCGGACGCGCGGAGGCCATGGCGCAGGAGAAGGTACTGCTCGACGCCGCCGGGAAGGTCCCGGATGGCTCCGTCTCCCAGCAGCGCCACCTGCCGGTCACACATGCGCTCCAGCAAATAGCGGTCATGGGAGACGACCAGCAAGGTTCCCGCCCAGCCATCGAGAACGTCCTCCATGGAGGTCAGTGTCTCGATGTCGAGGTCGTTGGTCGGCTCGTCAAGGATCAGCACGTTAGGCTCGGCCATCAGCAACCGCAGGAACTGCAACCTTCGGCGCTCGCCACCTGACAGATCGCTGACCCGGGTCTGTTGACGGCCACCGCTGAACCCCAGCCGTTTGGCCAGCTGGCTGGCGCTGACCTCCTTGTCACCCAGGCGGGTGTACTGCTTGACATCCTCGATGGCCTCAATGACGCGCCAGTCGGCGAACTTCTCGAGCTCACGAACCTCCTGGGTGAGGTAGGCCATCGACACCGTCTTACCGACCTTGCGCTTACCGGCGGACAATGCGATGTCCCCGAAGATCGCCCGCATCAGGGTGGACTTGCCTGAGCCGTTCACCCCTACGATGCCGATGCGGTCACCGGGTGCCAGGCGCCAGGTCACCTTGTCAAGGACGGGGCGCTGACCGAACTTGACGCTGGCGTCGACGAGGTCGACCACGTCCTTGCCGAGCCGGGTGGTGGCGAAGCGCACCAACGACACATCGTCGCGAGGTGCCGGCTCGTCGGCGACCAGCTCGTTGGCCGCATCGATGCGGAACTTCGGCTTGGTCGATCGAGCTTGTGCACCGCGGCGCAACCAGGCCAGTTCCTTGCGCAACAGGTTGCTGCGACGCTCCTCGGTGACTTCAGCCACCCGGTCGCGCTCAGCCTTGGCCAGCACGTACGCTGCGTAGCCGCCGTCGTAGGAGTTCACCCCGCCGTCCACGACCTCCCAGGTGGTGGTGGCCACCTCGTCCAGGAACCACCGGTCGTGGGTGACTGCCACGACCGAGGTGCCAGGGCGGGTACGCCGGGTCGCCAGGTGCTCGGCCAGCCACGCCACCCCCTCAACGTCAAGGTGGTTGGTCGGCTCGTCCAGGAGCAGCAGGTCGTGGTCGGCCGCCAGCAGACCTGCCAGCGCCAGCCTGCGACGCTCGCCACCGGACAGCGGTCCCACGATCGCCTCAAGCCCGCCCACATCCGGTGCGTCGATGCCGCCCAGCAGGCCGTCGAGAATGTCGCGGATGCGTGGATCGCCGGCCCAGACGTGTTCGGGCAGGTCCCCCAGCACGGCCTTGCGGACGGTCGCGCCAGGGTCCAGAGTGTCGACCTGGGTGAGCATGCCGACGGTCAACGACCCGAGCGTGGTGATGCGTCCCTCATCCACGGGCTGAAGACCGGCCAGAACCCGCAACAGGGTGGACTTGCCGCCACCATTGCGCCCCACCACGCCGACCCGGGTGCCGCTGCTGACGCCCAGGGAGACGCCGTCGAGTATCTGTGTGGTGCCGAGCGCCAGGGAAGCGCGTTCGACTGAGACGAGATTGGCCATCGTGTTCAGTTACTCCTGTGTCCTACGGGGCCGGAATGTCCGGTTGACCCCAATGAGCCGCGGGGTCCGGATGCCGCAGTGATGATATGCGCTCCGCGGACGGGTCCGATCGCGCGCTTGACGGAGGGAGCAGCACCCGAGGCAGTCAGCGCCACAGCCAGGTCCAGGCTGCGCTCGGTGTCGGAGACCAGGAAGGCAACGGTCGGTCCGGAGCCGGAGACGATACCGCCCAGCGCTCCGTTGTCCATGCCGGTGGCCAGCACCTCCGCCAGGGTAGGCTGCAGCGACAGGGCGGCAGCCTGCAGGTCGTTGCTCAGCGCCCGGCCCAGGGACGCGGCATCCCCCGAGCGCAGCGCGGTCATCATCGCCGAAGAAGGGGCTGGCTCGCCAACTCGAAGGTGGGAACGCAGCCGGTCACATTCGGCGTACACGTCGGGGGTCTTGAGCCCGACGTCGCTGAGGGCGAACACCCAGGTGTAGCGGCCTCGCCCAAGCACCGGCGCGAGCTGGTCTCCGCGCCCGGACCCCATCGCGGTGCCGCCCAGGAGCGCGAACGGGACATCACTGCCCAGATCGGCTGCCATCTCCTCCAGCTCTGCCTTCGAAGACCACACGCCCCAGAGAGCATCGCAGGCCAGAAGTGTCGCCGCGGCGTCGGCCGAGCCTCCGGCCATGCCCGCCGCCACGGGGATGTCCTTGTCGATGGTGATATGGACCGGCACGTCGATGCCGGCCTCACGGGCCAGCAGCCGAGCCGCGCGCATGGCCAGGTTGGTGCCGTCGGCCGGGACCAGATCGGCGTAGGGGCCGTTGATGGTGACGCCCCACTCCTGCGCCGGCTCGACAGTGACGTCGTCATGAAGACCAACCGCCTGGAACACCGTTGCCAGGTGATGGAACCCGTCGGATCGGCGCGGGCCCACCATCAGCTCGAGGTTGACCTTCGCCGGGACCCGCGCCGTGACTGCCTGCGGAGGCGTCGCCGCCCAGCTCATCGGCTCACGACGGCCAAGCGGGCCGCTGCGATCGCCGCGAAGGTGGCGATGTCCAGCTGCTCACCG
>PMJN01000406.1 GCA_003157445.1 Micrococcales bacterium | reverse complement strand
ACGGCGGCCCGCACGGCCTTCTCCTCGGCGCTGAGCATGTCGTCGATGCCGGCCAGGTCCAACGGATCCAGTTTGACGCGGGTGGTGGGTGGTTTTGGGCTCATCGCGGCACCTCTTCGGTTGGGTGGTTCGTGGGTAGAGCGCTGTCGGGACGGCCGGCCAACCAGGCCCGGATTGCGTCGGTGTCTGCCCCGAGGGCAGGGCAGGGGGTAGGGCTGGCGGTCAGGTCGGGGTGGAACGTGGCGGCATGGCGCACCTGACGGGTATGACCGGGACCGACATCGAGGGTGGGTGCCAGTCCGAGCCGCTCGGCCAGAGCGAAGCCGTCGGCGATGGTGCCAACTTTGCCTGCCGGGACCTGCACCGCAGTGAGCCGGCNNACCCGGGCAGTATTGGTCACGAAGCGCGCGTCGATGCTCAGCTCTGGTGCGCCGATCACGGCCGCGAACCTGACGAACTGGCCGTCATTGCCGCAGGCAACGGCAAGCAGACCGTCACGGCAGTGCAGTGTCTCGTATGGTGCGATGGAGGGGTGGCGGTTGCCCATCCGCTTGGGTGGGTTGCCGGTCTCCAGGTAGCCCTGCCCCTGGTTGACCAGCGCGCCCAACAAGCTGGAGAGCAGGTTGACCTCCACCCTGCATCCGCGCCCGGATTGTGCACGTGAGGCCAGAGCGGCGAGCACGCCGATGGTGGCGTCCTTACCCGTCAGAACGTCGACCAGTGCGACCCCCGCCTTGGTCGGCTCCCCGTCCGGGTCGCCGGTGATGCTCATGAGCCCGCCCATCGCCTGCACCACGAAGTCATACCCGAGCAGGTCGGCCCCTGCGCCAGATCCGAAACCGGTGATCGAGCAGTAGACGATGCGGGGGTTCGATGCCTGGACCTGGTCATAGCCCAGGCCGTACCGGGCTAAGGCCCCGGGGCGGTAGTTCTCCACGAGGACATCAGCGCGGCCTGCCAGCTCCACGGCCAGCGCGCGGTCGGCCGGGTCCTTCAGATCGAAGGTGACACTGAGCTTGGATCGGTTGATGCTCTCGAAGTATGTTGAGTTGTCAGCCGACCACGGCGGGCCCCAGGTGCGGGTGTCGTCTCCGGTGCCAGGTCGTTCGACCTTGACCACGCTGGCCCCGAGGTCGGCAAGGTTTACGGTGCACAGCGGGCCGGCAAGCACGCGGCTGAAGTCGGCTACCAGGACGCCGTCCAGGGGCCCCACCATCAGGATCGGCCCTCAGCGGGTGCGGGCGCTGCGTCGGTGTCGATCACCGGTACTGACCGGCCGTTGACCCGTCGGGGCACGGCCCATGGATTTGCGCTTTGCAAAGGGGGTGGCAGTACCGAGTCGCTGGCACCCTGGAATGCGACAGGTCGGGTGAACCGGTCCAAGGCTGCAGCGCCCACGCTGGTGGCATCTGGCCTGCTGGTGGCCGGCCAGGGACCGCCATGCTGTTGTGACCAGGTGTTGGCCACGCCGGTGGGCCAGCCGTCCACGACCACGCGGCCGGCCCGAGAGGCTAGCAGCTGGACCAGCCACGGCAGGTCCTTGTCCCCATCGCCCCCGGAGGCGATGGTTGCCACCAGAGCGGGCTGAAGTCGCCCCAGTACCTGGCGTAGCTGGTCAGGGTCTGCATACTCCACGACTATCGCTGCAGGCCCGAAACACTCCTGGAGCAGTGGGGACCCGGGTGTGAGGTCATCGGCCTGGGCGGTAAATACCGTCGCCACCGAACCGAATCCGGCTGACGGGCTCTCGCCCTCACCAGCAACGCAGGCCCCGGCGGCGCTCAACCTGGACAGGGCGGCACCGTAGCTGGACGCGATGGCGCTGGTGAGCAGCCATCCCGCGGGTAGCTCGCCAAGTGCCGCGGCGACATGGTGGGCGGCGTCGGTGCCGGCCGGAGTGAGCAACAAACCCGGTTTAGTGCAGAACTGACCGGTCCCCATCGTGAAGGACTGCGCGAACCCGGTGGCGACTTGGCTGATCCTTGTGCGCGCGCCAGCAGGTGTCACCACGACAGGGTTGACGGTCCCCATCTCTGCGAACACCGGGATGGGGCTGGTTCGCTGGCCTGCTCGCTGGACCAGCGCCATTCCGCCGGACTGGGACCCGGTGAAGGCCACAGCCGCGATGGGAGACGCGTCCACTAGTGCCAGGCCGGCCTCAAAGCCCACCACGAGCGCGAAAACCCCTGCGGGAGCTCCGGATTCGGCCAGTGCGGCGCAGGCGATCTCGCCCAGACGCATGCTGAGTCGGGGATGGGCGGGGTGAGCCTTGACCACTACCGGGCAGCCTGCAGCGATTGCGGAGGCGGTGTCGTGTCCCAGCACGCCGAAGCCGAACGGAAAGTTGCTGGCGCCGAAGACGGCGACCGGCCCTACGGGCAGTCGCATCCGGCGCAGGTCTTGGCCTGCCGGGGTGCTGGTGGTGTCGATGGTGGCCTGAAGATAAGAGCCCTCGGCGGCCACAGCGCCATAGAACCTCAGTGAGGCAACCGCTTTGGCGAGCTCGCCGCTGAGGCGATCCTCACCCAGGGCGGTCTCGGCGTCGGCCAGCGCTACCAGCGCGTCGGTGTGCTCCTGCAGTGATGCCGCCAATGAGTCCAGCCACCTGGCCCGCTGCGCAGGGGCGGTCGAGGCGATCGACTGGGCGGTGGCAGCTGCGGCAGCGACCATGCGCGCAACCTCGCCGGGGGCTGTGTGCCGCACCCCTGGGTGTGCTTGACCGGTACGCGGGTTGCGCCCGATGTCCAGCTCTGGCGTCAGTGCCTGGGCGGGGTAGATCTGCGCGCTCACAGCTGACTCCGCAGCGCTTCGGCCAGCACGTCCAGTCCCTCAACCAACAGGTCCTCGCCGATGACCAGCGGGGGCAGCAGGCGGATCACATTGCCGAAGGTACCGCACACCAGAAGGACCACACCCTGGCTATGACACTGGGCGGCAACGGCCTTGGCCAGCAGTGGAGCAGGCTCCAGGGTGCCCGCTTTGACAAGCTCGATGGCCATCATCGCCCCG
>PMJN01000177.1 GCA_003157445.1 Micrococcales bacterium | reverse complement strand
CATCTGGACCGATGAGCACGCAAACCAGCTCGTGGGCAACGACCTGCTGGTTTCCGCGGCCTACATCCTGGCTCATTCGCCGATCGAGCTGACCCCGCTGGAGGTCGTCAACGAGCTGCTGGCCGGCGTCGCGGCCAGGGTCGCCGAGCACGTGCCGTGGCGCCCGGGTGCCCGAGAGCTTCTGGCAAGCCTTGTCGCGCAGGGGGTTCCGTGCGCACTGGTCACGATGTCCTGGGAGTCGCTGGCCACGGCCGTGGTGAACAACCTGCCCAAGGGCACTTTCGCCGCCGTCGTGACCGGAGATGCTGTCAGTCATGGCAAGCCCCACCCCGAGCCCTACCTGGCAGCCGCCCGCCTGCTCGGGGCCGAGCCAGGAGCTTGTATCGCGATCGAGGATTCGCCCCCGGGGGTCGCTTCAGCGGTGGCAGCCGGGATTCCCACGATCGCTGTGCCACATCACGTCCCGGTGCCCGTAACCTTGGGGGCTGTTCAGATTCCGACCCTGGGCAGTCTCCAACCGGCCGACCTGCTGCGCCTGTTCCTGTGAGCGCGTGAAGCCGGCTGAAGCAGGCCTTGCGTATCTGAGTAGTACCGATGAAGTCCTGCTCGCAGCGCTCACGGACTCGAATGCGCAGGCACAGAGGAACTCAGGCCTGGTCGATGTCGGACAGCTGCTCGTCGTCCCACGCGATCGCGGGGTCGGGTTCGAGGAGCTTCGAGGCGATGCTGGCGGTGCCCATGGCAGCCAGGGACCACTGGTCCTTGGTTGCCGCCCAAACGGGGCTTGCCCCGCCGATGATGGGCTGGCCGCGCCCAAGGCGCGCAGGTGGGCCAGAACGGCGCCGCTGGCCAATCTCTTCAGGCGCCGGTTCGGCATCAAATAGCGCTGTGACCATGCCAGCGAACCCCGAGAGCATGACCTAACGGGCCCCTGAAGCCCAGGAGGTGGTGTTCGCCGCGGCTGCCAGGACCAGTGCCAGAGCTTCGTGCCCATCAGCCACCAGACCGACCGTGACGCGGATGTGGTCAACGCCACCGGCCAGGATGTCGAATGGCGCTCCGGGTGTGACACCCACTCCCCGGGTGGCGAGCCGGACGATGGCTGCTGACTCGTCGTGCACGGGCACCCAAAGATTCAGCCCGTCCCCGTCGGTGACCTCCACCTCAAGTGAGGTCAGTGCTGAGACCAGGGCAGCACGCCTGCGGGTGTACTCATCTCGGGCGTGGTCGACGGCTGCGACGGCGACGGGGTCGGTGAGCAGGCTCAGCAGCACGCGCTGCAGCAGCCGGCTGCTCCAGCCCTGTCCCAGCTGTCGGCGGTGGGCGATCTCGCCGAGCAGCTGGCTGGGTCCGCTCATGGCAGCCAGGCGAAGGTCAGGGCCATGGGACTTGGAGAAGCTGCGGATGTGGATCACCTGGTCCGGGATCCACTGACCCAGGCTGATCGGCGCGCTTGCAGCGACAGCACCAGCCGAGTCGTCCTCCACGACAATCGTGCCGGCGGCTCGGGCAAGGATGGGCGCCAAGGCGCTGGCGCGTTCCTTGGTCATGGACGCACCGGTCGGATTCTGCGCTCTGGGCTGCAGGAAGAGCGCGGCGCTCGGGATTCGCAGGGCCGCAGCCAGTGGCTCGGGGCGTAGTCCCGCGCGGTCCAGCGGCACACCCACCACCACCACGCCGATGGACTCAAGCAGGTCCAGCAGGGGAGGGAAACCGGGGTGTTCCACGACCACCCGGTCGCCGAATCGCAGCAGCGATCGTGACACCAGGTCCAGGCCATCCATGGCCCCGTCCACGACCATCAGCTTCTCAGGTGGGTAGGGCCACTGGTCCTTCAGGACTTCCAAAAGCTCGGGCAGGACCGGATCATCCAGATAGCTACCCAGGATGCCAGCGGTGGTGAGCTGACCCAGGGCCGTTGCGAGGTTTGGCAGTAGCGCCGGGTCCGGGGTGCCTGTGGACAGGTCCAGGGCGAAGTCGAGCTGGCGTTCCAGGGCCCGACGGTAGCGGCCAGGGCCGGACTCTGGGGGGCCGGTGACGCGGGTGCCACGGCGACCGTCGGTGTGAATGGTCCCGGAACGAGCCAGCAGTGCCCAGCCGGCACTGACCGTGGTGGGGGATAGGCCGAGCTGGGTTGCCAAGGTCCGGATCGGCGGGAGCTTTGCCCCCGGCGAAAGGGCGCCCTCACGAACGCCGCGGCTGACCGCCTGGGCGAGGCCTCTGGCGGTGGGAGCCTCGAGCCGTTCCTCAATGGCTGACATCGTGGTCATGTTTGTAACATAGCAATAGCCGCATTGTGTGCTCAAACAGGCGGCACGTACTGTGTCGCCATGACACAGCGAATCTCACACTGGATCGATGGTCGCAGGACCCCCGGAACCTCCGGTCGCACCGCCCCCGTCTACAACCCGGCCACGGGTCAGCACAGCGCCGATGTGGAGCTTGCCAGCGGCAGCGAGGTCGATGTCGCTGTTACCAAGGCCACCGCGGCGGCCAAACAGTGGCGACACGCGTCGCTGTCCCAACGCTCGGGTGTGCTCTTTGCCTTCCGCCAGCTCTTGCATGAACGTACCGACGAACTCGCGGCGATCGTCACGGCCGAGCACGGCAAGGTCCTGTCCGACGCAGCAGGGGAGATTGCCCGCGGACTGGAGAACGTCGAGTTCGCCGCCGGGGTACCACAGATGCTCAAGGGTGGGTTCTCCGAGCAGGTCTCCACCGGGGTCGACGTCTACTCGATCCGTCAGCCGCTGGGCGTGGTGGCCGGGATCACCCCTTTCAACTTCCCCGTGATGGTGCCTTTGTGGATGTGCGCCAACGCCATTGCCTGTGGCAATGCCTTCATCCTCAAGCCGAGCGAGAAGGACCCCTCCGCGTCGCTGCTGCTGGCGCAGATGTGGAAGGACGCCGGCCTTCCGGACGGCGTCTTCACCGTGGTCCAGGGCGATAAGGAGGCGGTGGATGCTCTGCTGACCCACGCCGCAGTCGCCGCCGTCAGTTTTGTGGGCTCTACCCCGATCGCCAGGTACATCTACGAGACGGGCACTGCCCAGGGCAAGCGAGTCCAAGCCCTGGGCGGAGCCAAGAACCATGCTCTGGTGCTGCCGGACGCCGACGTGGAGATGGCCGCTGATGCGGTGGTCTCGGCGGCATACGGATCGGCAGGTGAGCGTTGCATGGCGCTGTCGGTGGCCGTAGCCGTGGGCGGGGTCGGCGACCGGCTGGTTGATGCCCTCGCAGCACGGCTGCCCAAGCTCACCGTCGGCGACGGCACCCACCCAGAGACCGACATAGGCCCGCTGATCACCGCAGAGCACCGCGACAAGGTTGCGGGTTACATCGGCGCAGGCGCTCAGCAGGGTGCCACGCTGGTAGTTGATGGTCGCGCGGGTGACTTTCCCTCCGGCGGCTTCTTCCTCGGTACCACCCTGATGGACCATGTCACCCCCGAGATGACCGTCTACACCGACGAGATCTTCGGGCCGGTGCTGTGCGTCGTGCGCGCCGAGACCTATGACCAGGCTCTGGCACTGATCAACGAGAACCCCTACGCGAACGGGACGGCGATCTTCACCCGTGACGGTGGGGCGGCTCGGGCGTTCCAGTTTGACGTCGAGGTCGGCATGGTCGGTATCAACGTGCCCGTTCCGGTGCCGGTGGCCTACTACTCGTTCGGCGGCTGGAAGGCCTCACTGTTCGGCGACAGTCACATGTACGGCTCTGAAGGCATGAACTTCTATACGCGGGGCAAGGTGGTCACCTCGCGCTGGCCAGACCCAGCCACCTCCACAGTCGACCTCGGTTTTCCCCGAACGCGATAGGAGACCTCCATGACCCAGACAGCGAATCAGAGATCATCGCCCCAGAACCTCTCCCGCGAGGCTCGAGTTCGCGCTGACGATCGCGCGCACGTCTTCCACTCCTGGTCGGCCCAGGCTCAGATCGACCCCATGCCGATCGCCTCCGCCTCCGGGTCCTACTTCAGTGACTACTCGGGCAAGCGCTATCTCGACTTCTCCTCGCAGCTGGTGAACGTCAACATCGGATACCAGCATCCCAAGCTCGTCGCCGCGATCCAGGAGCAGGCCGCCAAGCTCGCCACCATCTCGCCGGCCTTCGCCAACGATGCGCGCAGCGAGGCCGCCCGGCTCATCGCCGAGGTTGGCCCCGCAGACCTCAATACCGTCTTCTTCACCAACGGGGGTGCCGACGCCAACGAGAACGCGATTCGGATGGCACGTCTGCACACGGGACGCAACAAGGTCCTGGCCGCCTACCGCAGCTACCACGGTGCGACGGCCGGAGCCATCGCACTGACCGGGGACCCCCGCAGGTGGGCCTCCGAACCGGGCCTTGCCGGGATCATCCACTACTGGGGCCCATACGCCTATCGCTCGCCGTTCCATTCGACTACCGACCAAGAGGAGTGCGACCGCGCACTGTCCTCTCTGCGGGACCAACTCATGGTCGAGGGATCTCACAGC